>NZ_JANXUQ010000241.1 GCF_025356155.1 Rhodoferax sp.
CAACGACAACATCGCCGAATTTGTGACGCCGGATGATTTGGAAAAATTGCTGGACGAGGTTGAAGTCAAGATGAAGGGTGTGCTGGACAGTCTTGTCATCGACACCGTCAGCGACCACAACACCGACAACACGGCCCGCCGCGTGGCTAAGATGTACCTGAACGAGGTGTTTCGCGGCCGCTACACCGCCTGTCCCAGCATCACCGAATTCCCCAACGTTGGCCATCTGAACGAGTTGATGATTGTCGGCCCTATTACCGTACGCAGCGCCTGCAGCCACCACTTCTGCCCTGTCATCGGCAAGATCTGGATCGGCGTCATGCCCAACGAGCACACCAACGTCATCGGCCTGTCTAAGTACGCGCGCCTGGCGGAGTGGATCATGGGACGGCCCCAGATTCAGGAAGAGGCCGTGGTGCAATTGGCCGACCTTATCCAGGAAAAGACCCAGCCTGATGGCCTAGCTATCGTCATGGAAGCCAGCCACTACTGCATGGCCTGGCGCGGTGTGAAGGACATGGATAGCAAGATGATCAACTCGGTCATGCGCGGCGTGTTCCTGAAAGACCCCAACCTGCGCCGCGAATTCTTGTCCTTGATCCCACGGAGGGGCTAAGCCATGTTGGTACGTTTGTTGTATGCCAGTCGCGCGGTCGATCCCAGCACCGACGCGATTGACAAGATCCTGACCCAGTCCCGCCACTACAACCCGACTTGTGGCATCACCGGCATCCTATGTTATGGCGGTGGTATTTTTCTACAGGCGATAGAAGGCGGCCGCATGGCCGTTAGCGATCTGTATGCCCATATCCAGCGGGATGCGCGCCACAAGGATGTTGTCTTGCTGCACTACGAAGAAATCTCGGAACGCCGCTTTGGTGGTTGGACCATGGGGCAGGTCAATATGTCCAAGATCAACACCAACATCTTGTTGAAGTACGCAGAGAAACCCGAGTTGGATCCCTACTCGGTGTCGGGCAAGGTGTCGTTGGCCTTGCTGGAAGAGCTGATGGCGACTGCGTCCATCATCGGCAGAGCCTGATCCTTTTCGGGGATGCCGCTCAGTGCACTGGCGCTAGTCGTACTGGTCGGCTTGATCCACGCTTACTGGAATATCGCTGCCAAGAAGGCGGGTGGTGATGTACGCTTTTCCTGCTTTAGTTCCTTGGTCATGATGGTGTTCTGGGCACCGGTGGGCCTGTGGCTGGGATGGCAACATGTGCCGTCCTGGGGCGTTCAGGAATGGTCGCTTGTGGCGGCCAGCGGCATATTGCACACCATCTATTTCGTCATTCTGTCGCGCGGCTACCGCAAGGCAGATCTGACCGTGGTCTACCCCTTGGCACGCGGCTCCGGCCCTTTGTCGTCGTCGATGGTGGCCATTCTGTTTTTGGGTGAACACATTTCAGCCACGGGTTTTGGCGGGATTGTTGCCGTCGTGGTTGGTGTGTTTCTGGTCGCGGGTGGACCTGGCCTGTTTCGCAACACCCACAGCGCAGACCACCGAGCACGGGTGCGCAAAGGTATGTTGTACGGACTGCTGACGGGTGTCTTCATCGCCAGCTACACCGTCGTTGATGGCTACGCAGTCAAATTTGTGGCCCGCGAAGTATCCATGCTGTTTGCAGCCCTGTTGGGTGGACAGTTGCTTGGTGAAGGCGATCGTATTGCGCGTTTCTTTGGCGCCACCTGCATTGGTGTGGGTGTTGTGACTCTGGCGATGGGCTAGATGACCATGCTCGTTGGTTGCGATTTTTCCAGCGCGCCTACACGCAGAAAGCCCATTGTTCTGGCATGGGGCAAGCTGCGTGGCCACGCAGTGCTCTTGGATCGCCTGGAGTCTTTGCCCTCACTCGAAGCCTTTGAGCATTGGCTGTTGCAACCCGGTGCATGGATAGGAGGCTTTGACCTGCCTTTTGGGCTGCCGCGGGAATTGGTGAAAACACTGGGCTGGCCATTGGAATGGCAGGCCTGCATGCAACATTACGCCACACTGAGCCGCGCGCAGATACGCGATACATTTGCCGCGTTTTGTGACGCGAGGCCTGTGGGGGCCAAGTTTGCGCACCGGGCGTGTGATCGGCCCGCAGGCTCCAGTCCGTCGATGAAATGGGTCAATCCGCCGGTGGCATTTATGCTGCACGCGGGTGTGCCGAGGCTATTGGCCGCTGGCGTCACGATGCCGGGTTTGCAGGCTCAAACGTCAGGTGTCGCCGTTGATGGAATTCTGAATCGACGCGTCGCGTTGGAGGCTTATCCGGGTCTGTTGGCGCGCGAGGCATTGGGCCATCGCAGCTACAAAAGCGATGATCGATCCAAACAAACGCCCGAACGCTTGATTGCCCGCAAGGATTTGCTCGCCGCTCTGGAGGCGGGGCAAACGCGTCTGGGGCTGCGTCTGAAGCTTACCCATGCACAACACGACGCCCTGGTTGACGACGCCACAGGCGACGCGCTGGATGCCGTACTGTGCTTGGTGCAAGCCGCGTGGGCCAGTCAAAAACATGCCCAAGGTGACCCACTGTACGGCCTACCTGCGGACTTGGATCCGCTGGAAGGCTGGATTGTGACGGCCTAAAATCGGCTGTCTCCTGGAACCTATCTGCTGCGGGTGATCACGCTCTCTTCAAGCTTGAGCGCCAACTGCGAAATGGCCATGGCGGCCGGGCAACCGGGGGTGGCTTGCATTAGCAATTGGCGGCGCATGATAGCCTGGCGCACGGCAGGATCGGCTGGGATGTCGCCCATGTGCACCAGCTTGATCGGGTGGCCAGGCGCTGTCGGCACAAACCGGTCCAGCACCTGCTGCAATTGCACGGTGATGGCGCGGCCGTCGCCCAGCCGGGCGGTCTGGTTAATGACCATGCGTATGGTCTGGCGTTTTTGCTGCCCGACCAACACCTTGACCGTGGCGTAGGCATCGGTCAGCGAAGTCGGCTCTGGTGTCGCCACAACGATGACCTCCGAAGCCAATGACACAGCAAACAACACTACATCTGAAATGCCGGCACCGGTGTCCAGTAAAACCACATCGTAATGGGGCACCAGCCCCCCCATGATGCGCAAAAAGTCGTCGCGCACTTCTGGTGTCAACCGCGAGTATTCCACCATGCCGGACCCGGCCAGCAATACCGAAAACCCGCCGGGCGCGCGGACGATGGCATCTTCGAGCTTGGCTTTGCCAGTGAATACATCGTGCAGCGTGGTCTTGGGGTACAGGTTGAGCACCACGTCCAGGTTGGCCAAGCCCAGATCGGCGTCCAGTACCAGCACACGCAGGCCCAACTTGGCCAACGCGGCAGCCAGGTTGGCAGAGACAAAGGTTTTACCAACGCCGCCTTTGCCGCTGGTTATGGCTATTACCTTGCCTATGGGTTTGAGCGGAAGGGAGGCGGGAGCCTCGCTGGGAGTTGGGGGGGGTAAAACGTCAGCCATCAATTCACCCTTTGCATGGCGCCGTTGGCGGGACCGCCTGTCGCTTCGCTGGAAACACTTTCAATCCATGCAGGTTCACCCAAAGCGAGGTGGCCAAACAGCAGATTCTTTTCTTCCGCACTGACATAGATTTCTTGTTGATGGTCCAGGCATACACGGTTGCGACCTTCATTTTTGGCCCGGTACAGTTGGACATCGGCACGCTCCGTCCACAGCTCAGCGGTGGAGCGCACCCATTCGGGCGCGTAAGCACCGCCGATGCTGATCGTTACCTTGAGCGACAGGATGGGCGAAATGGAGATGACCAGCGCTTCAATGGTCGCACGAATACGCTCTGCCACGGTGGCACCGAAAGCTGAGTGGCAGTTGGGCAGCACCACAGAAAACTCTTCTCCGCCATAACGCGCCACGGTATCCATGGGGCGCACGCAACTGGCAACGCAGCGGGCTACGGCTTGCAACACCTGGTCGCCGGCCTGATGACCGTGGGTGTCGTTGACCTTTTTGAAGTGGTCAATGTCCAGCATCAACAGCAGCGCGGGATCTCCGGATCGCGCAACCCCGTCAATGGTGCGCTCTTGCACCGCACGGAAGTGTCTGCGGTTGCCAAGCCCGGTCAAGGGGTCTTTGAGTGACAGCTCGCACAGCCCGTTAATGACACCCTGCAGAAAGTCCAGTGGTGAATCTTCGGGGGACGGCAGGGAGGTCAGCATGCCATGGTCCAACAATGCGCGCGCATCATCCAATCGCAGTTGCTGCAATTCAATGGATGAAGGAGACGATTGGGTTGCCACTGTAAGAGTTAAAGCTGTGCCAATAAAGCATAACAGGAACTATGCTGATGTTGTCACACAACGCGGCAGACCGTCGCCACATTTGCCGCGGCTTTACCAAGCAATTGTGGCGCTATTCCAAGCCCGTTGTGAGCGGCTCAATGTGCTTTTCCGCACACTAGGCAATCCGGGTTGCGTGGCAACCGGATATCGTTCCAGGTCATGTCGCGGCAGTCCAGCATCAGCAGTCGCCCTATGGCGGGCTGACCCGCTGTGCTGAGCAACTTGAGCGCCTCCGCAGCCTGCATGCTCCCGATGATACCCACCAACGGAGCATAGACACCCATGGTGGCGCAGCGCGTTTCTTCAAAAATGGCGTCTGGCGGAAATACACAGGCATAACAGGGTGAGAGCGGGTCTTTGGGGTTGTAGACTGCCAACTGGCCATCAAAACGAATGGCGGCGCCCGAAACCAGGGGCACGCCATGGCGCACGCAGGCGGCATTGAGCGCCTGTCGGGTCGGGAAATTGTCGCTGCAGTCCAGCACTACGTCAGCGTCGGCTACCAACACGTTCAGACGTGCTGCCTCTGCGCGTTCAGCCCAGACTGTGATTTTGAGTTCAGGGTTGATTGCTAGCAGGGCCTGGCGCGCCGACTCCACCTTAGGCTGGCCCACCCGGGCTTCGGTATGCGCAATCTGGCGCTGTAAATTGGTCAGGTCCACCGTGTCGTGGTCCACCAGGGTCAGGTGGCCAATACCTGCAGTGGCCAAATACAGCGCCGCCGGTGAACCCAGGCCACCAACACCGATGACCAGTGCGCGCCCTCGCATAATGCGCTCCTGGCCTTCGATACCTATCTCATCGAGAAGGATGTGGCGCGAATAGCGCAGCAGTTGCGCGTCATCCATTCGACGAAACGGGCGTGGTGGCTAGTTTTGCCGCAGGGCCGCCCGAAGGCAAAACCGCCCCCTCGGAGGGAAGCGCAGTACGCGAAGCGACCAGCTTGGGGGCCATATATTCTCAATTGTCCTTGGGCTCTTCTTCCTTGCGTTCTACCTGGGTTTTACTGACCAGCACCGGCAGTCCCTTGAGCTGGTTCAGCGCCTGCATCAACTGGAAGTCCTTTTCGGAACCAAACTCGGGTGGGCGTCGCTCGGCTGCGGGTTTGCGCGATTCTTCTTCCAGGCGCTTGAGCGCCTCGTCACGCGCCTTCTCACGGGCGGCATCCTTGACCTCTTCACCCTGACCGCTGGCCAGGTGCTTGCCCAGATCGGCTTCGCGCGTGCGCAGCGCTGCGTAGGGGCTACCTTCTTCGGTATCGTCGATCATCACATCAGGCACGATGCCTTTGGCCTGAATGGACTTGCCGCTGGGTGTGTAGTAGCGGGATGTCGTAATCTTCAGTCCGGTATCAGGACCCAGGGGGCGGAAGGTCTGAACCGAGCCTTTGCCAAAGGTCTGGCTGCCCATCAGCGTGGCGCGTTTGTGGTCTTGCAAAGCGCCCGCCACGATTTCGCTGGCAGAAGCCGAGCCTTCATTGACCAAGACCACCAGCGGTATCTTCTTCAAGCCGACGGGCAGTTTTTTCAGCGGATCACTGCCATCGCGCCCCAGATAATCCCGTGCTGTCGCTTTCAGGATCTGTTTGCTGTCCGCCGTTTGACCGTTGGTCGATACCACCGTCACGTTTTCGGGCAAGAATGTTGCTGATATTGCCACTGCTGCGTTTAGCAAGCCGCCCGGGTCATTACGTAGATCCAGGACCAAGCCTTTCAGCTTGGGATCCTGCTTGTACATTTCTTCCAGTCTTTTGGCGAAATCTTCTACGGTTTGCTCTTGGAACTGGCTGACCCGAATCCAACCGTAGCCGGGCTCAACAATCTTGCTCCGCACCGATTGCTGCTTGATTTCTTCGCGGATGATGTCAACTGGGAAAGTGCGGTTCTCGTCTTTGCGGAAGACGGTTAGAACCACTTTGGTGTTGGGTTCGCCCTTCATGCGCTTGACGGCCTCGTTCAACGACATACCCTTGACGGCGGTGTCGTCCACCCGCGTGATCAAATCGTTGGTCTTGATGCCGGCGCGGAAAGCAGGGGAGCCTTCGATGGGCGATACCACCTTGACCAAGCCGTCTTCCTGGGTGATTTCAATGCCTACGCCTACGAATTTGCCGGACGTGCCCTCTTTGAATTCCTTGAAGGACTTTTTGTCAAAGTATTGGGAATGCGGATCCAGGCTGGACACCATGCCGACTATGGCCTCGGTGATCAGTTTTTTCTCATCCACGGGCTCAACATAGTCGCTCTTGACCATACCAAAGACCGCGGCCAACTGCTGAAGTTCCTCCAGCGGCAGCGGTGCCAGCGTGCCGCGTGCAACGGTTTGCAGCGACACCGTCGTCAGCGCGCCGGCCATAACGCCCAAACCAATCCAACCCGCAATTTTCAGTTTTTGACCCATATGTATTCCAGTGCCACTTCAATATACACCTTGGAGGTGTATGGCTTGCAGCGAGTTCCTTCGGTTGGCGTTTTGTTTCCCGATTTTCTCAGGCTTTGCCCTGAGATGCCACGGCGGCGGCGGCCTTGGCTGCAGCTTCCGCGTCGCCCAGGTAGTAATGGCGAATCGGTTTTAGGCTGGCGTCTAGTTCGTACACCAGCGGTATGCCGTTGGGGATATTCACGCCCACGATGTCGTCGTCACCAATGTTGTCCAGGTATTTGACCAGCGCCCGGATCGAATTGCCGTGCGCCGCCACCAAGATGCGTTTGCCGCCCTGGATGGCGGGCGCCATGGCCTCGTCCCAAAACGGCATCACGCGGGCAACGGTGTCTTTCAGGCATTCCGTCAGTGGCACCTGGCCAGGCTCCAGCGTGGCGTAGCGCAGGTCACCGCGTTCGCTGCGCGAATCGGTGGGTTCCAGTGCCGGCGGTGGTGTGTCATAGCTGCGGCGCCATTGCAGCACTTGGGCGTCACCGTACTGCTTGGCCATGTCCGTCTTGTTCAGCCCCTGCAAGGCGCCGTAGTGGCGCTCGTTAAGGCGCCAGGAGTGCACCACCGGTAGCCAGGTACGGTCCATTTCGTCCAGGCAGTGCCACAGTGTGCGGGTCGCGCGTTTGAGGACGCTGGTGTAGGCCAGATCAAATTCATAGCCCTCGGCCTTGAGCAAACGCCCCGAGCTTTTGGCCTGCTCCACGCCGGTAGGGGTGAGGTCAACGTCGGTCCATCCAGTGAAGCGGTTGTCCAGATTCCAAGTGGATTCGCCGTGGCGAACGAGAACGAGTTTGTACATGGTGCAGGGTGTAAATGCAGGGATAGAAAAAGGGGCTGGGCGGCAAAACAGCCACTATTCTAAAATGGCGGGTTGAACGCTCGCTAACTTACAAGGAATAAAGTGCTGAAATTCATTTTCGATAACTGGATGTTATTTGCCGTAGCCCTGGCATCAGGCTCGATGCTGCTGTGGCCCGTGATCCAGGGCGCCACCATGGCGGGCCTGGACCCCGCCGGTGCGGTGCAACTGATCAATCGCGAAAAAGCGGTGGTGGTGGATGTATGTGAACCCGCCGAATTCGCGAATGGCCACGTGGGCGGCGCCAAAAATATCCCGTTGGCCGATCTGGAGAAGAAGCTGGCCGCCGCCGTCAAGAACAAATCCCTGCCTTTGATCCTGGTGTGCCAGTCGGGTGCCCGCTCGGGCCGTGCGGTGGCTATCGCCAAGAAATTGGGCTACGACCAGGCCCAGTCCCTGGGTGGTGGCATGGTGAGCTGGAAAGCGGCCAACCTGCCCATTGAAAAGGCCTGATGCTGTGCAAGCCGTGAAGATGTACACCACCGCGTTTTGTCCATACTGCGTGCAAGCCAAACGTATTCTGGTTTCCAAAGGAGTCGAGAACATCGATGAAATCCGTGTGGACAACCTGCCGCAGGAGCGGGTCAAAATGATGGAGATCACCGGGCGGCGCACCGTACCGCAGATCTTTATCGGCTCCATCCATGTCGGTGGCTGCGATGACCTGATGGCACTGGACAGCCGGGGCGGTTTGATGTCCCTGCTCAATTCGGCATAGACAGCCTAGGATGGCGCGCTTTCGAGCCTGAGATAATCCGCGTTTAACGAAATTCCCGTTAATTCCCGTTGTGAGCCCGCCCGGAGGTTTTTGGGCGGGCATTGTTTTACTTTGAAAGACTGTTTTTATGTCCGACCAGACTCCTGTGACTCCCGCAAATCCCATTTTCCAAATCCAACGCGTCTACCTCAAAGAGGCTTCGCTGGAGCAACCGAATTCCCCAGCCATCCTGCTGGAACAAGAGCAACCATCTGTGGACATCCAGTTGGGCGTGGAAGCCGCTCCCGTGGCAGAGGGCGTGTTTGAAGTGGCTGTGACCGCTACCGTGCACACCAAGATCAAGGACAAGACCGTGTTCTTGGTCGAAGCGAAGCAAGCCGGTATTTTCGAAATCCGCGGCGTGCCAGAAGACCAACTGGGCCAATTGATGGGTATCGCTTGCCCGCAAATCGTCTACCCCTACCTGCGTGGCAATGTGGCCGACCTGATCCAGCGCGGCGGTTTCCCACCTGTGCATCTGACCGAAATCAACTTCCAGGCCATGTACGAACAGCAGCAACAGGCTCAGGTCGCCGCGGTTGCCAACGCGCCCGTCAG
>NZ_JANXUQ010000201.1 GCF_025356155.1 Rhodoferax sp.
CAAGTCGGCGATGGGATCACTCATGCTCATGTTTGGTTCTCCTGTCGCTTACCAGCTGGCCTTGACGATGCCAGGGATTTCCCCAGCAAAGGCCATTTCACGGATCTTGGCGCGCGCCAAGCCAAAGTGCTGGAACGTACCACGTGGACGCCCAGTAATGGCGCAACGGTTACGCTGGCGGGTTGGGTTGGAATTGCGCGGGAGCTTTTGCAGGCCCATGCGCGCAGCAGCACGCTCTTCATCGGTACGCTTGAAGTCACCGGCAATTGCCTTGAACTCAGCGTATTTCTTGGCATACTTTGCAGCCAACTGATCACGCTTTGCTTCGCGCTGGATTAAAGCCATTTTAGCCACGGGTCACCTCAGTTCTTGAACGGGAAACGGAAGCCGGTGAGGAGTGCCTTGCACTCTTCGTCGGTCTTGGCCGTCGTGGTGATGCTGATATTGAGACCACGCAAGGCATCAACCTTGTCATATTCAATTTCAGGGAAAATGATCTGCTCTTTGACGCCGATGTTGTAGTTACCACGGCCATCAAATGCGCGACCCGAAATACCGCGGAAGTCTCGTACACGGGGCAGAGCCACGGTGACGAAACGATCCAGGAATTCATACATCTGCACGCCGCGCAGAGTCACCATGCAACCAATGGCTTGGTTCTCACGGATCTTGAAGCCAGCGATGGCTTTCTTAGACATCGTGACAACAGGCTTTTGGCCGGCAATTTTTGTTAAGTCACTGACCGCGTGGTCCATGATCTTCTTGTCGGCTACGGCTTCGCTAACACCCATGTTCAAGGTGATTTTGGACAGACGCGGCACTTGCATCGGCGAGGTGTAGCCAAACTTGGCCATCAACTCGGGAGCGAGCTTTTCGCGGTATTGTTGTTGCAGACGTGCCATGCTTATGCCACCTTGATTTCTTCGCCGCTGGACTTGAAAACGCGAGCGCGTTTGCCGTCAGCCAACATCTTGATACCAACACGGTCCGCCTTGCCAGTCGCAGCATTGAAAATTGCTACGTTGGACTGGTGAATGGGCATTGTCTTTTCAACAATACCGCCGACCGCACCCTTCATGGGGTTTGGCTTGGTGTGCTTCTTCACCAAGTTAACGCCATCGACAACCAAATGGGAGTCATCTTTGCGCAGGGACACTGTCCCGCGCTTACCCTTATCGCGACCAGCGATAACGATAACTTCATCGCCCTTGCGAATCTTATTCATGGCGCGTCCTTACAAAACTTCAGGAGCCAGGGACACGATCTTCATGAACTTCTCGGTACGCAGTTCACGCGTCACGGGTCCAAAGATACGGGTGCCAATAGGCTCCAATTTGGCATTCAGCAACACTGCTGCATTGCCATCAAACTTCACCAAAGAGCCATCGCTGCGACGGATGCCCTTAGCAGTACGAACCACAACCGCACTGTAGACTTCGCCTTTTTTGACGCGTCCGCGGGGAGCAGCTTCTTTAATGCTAACTTTGATGATGTCACCGACGCTGGCGTAGCGACGCTTAGAACCGCCGAGCACTTTGATGCACAGGACGGACTTAGCGCCGGTATTGTCAGCGACTTCTAATCGAGATTCAGTCTGGATCATTTCAATATTCCCAACTTGCACCAGGAGCAGCATTTGCCAGCTCACTGGCAAACACCAACAACGAGTCAGTCTTGGGCCCGCTGTACTTGGCGCGAACCACTCGCGCCACATCCATTTGGGCAGAATCTTCAGCTTTTACAAGCGAAGCCCGCTAGTATGCCACAGCTTTTCCGCTCACGCAATACTTTTTTGTGGGCTTGTTGCAAAAACTCAGGCCTTGCGGGGTGTGAGCCGTGTTTTTGGCGCCTGCGACAATGCCTTGCAGGCCGCCTAATATATAGACCGGCGCGCGCATAGACCGGCGCGCGCGCAGGCTGCGTCAACCCCAAGGAAGATCCATGCACCAACACCACATTGCTTTTATTGGCGGCGGCAATATGGCCACCGCCATGGTCAGCGGCCTGCTGAAACAGGGTTTTCCTCTCACCCAGATCGACGTGGTGGAGCCGAATGACGAGGCCCGCGAACGGGTGCAAACCCACCTGGGTATTACCGCCCAGGCCCAGGCAGGCCCGTTTTTGAGCGGCGCCAGCATTGTCATATGGGCGGTCAAGCCCCAATCCTTTAAAGAAGCCGCGCTGCAGACACGGTTTCACACCCGCGATGCCCTGCATATCAGCGTCGCGGCTGGTATTCCCAGCGATAGCATTGCTAAATGGCTGGGCAATGAACGCGTGATTCGGACCATGCCCAACACCCCGGCCCTGATTGGCAAGGGCATGACTGGCCTGTTTGCGCGCCCCGCCGTGACCGGCGCAGACCGCCAGCATGCGGAGCGCATTGTGTCGGGCATGGGGCAGTTTCTATGGCTTGCCGAGGAGGGGCAACTGGATGCCGTCACTGCCATTTCCGGCTCCGGACCGGCCTATATGTTTTATTTCATGGAAGCCATGACCGCCGCCGGGGCCGAGATGGGCCTCGACCGCGAACAGGCTTACCAACTGGCCGTCGCCACCTTCATTGGAGCAGGCGAATTGGCCCAGTCCAGCCACGAGCCGCCCGAAATCCTGCGCCAGCGGGTCACCTCCAAGGGTGGCACTACCTACGCGGCGATCACTTCCCTGGACAACAGTCATGTCAAAGATCTGTTTGCCAAGGCCCTGCATGCGGCGCACCGCCGGGCCCAGGAGATGGGGGCGGAGTTCGGCGAGGCTTCATGAGCCAAATGAACCTCTAGCCCTCGTCGAATAAGCGCAATGCGCTCTTTTTTTCATAGCAACCAATAGGAATCGGAAGCGCGCCTCAACCGCTGTGGTTTTCCACCAGAAAGCGAGCTTCAAACGCATCAGGGGGCAAGGGCTCGCTGAGCAAATAGCCCTGGATGCAATTGCACTTCAGTTCCGCCAGGAAGTTGCGCTGCTCTTCGGTCTCGACCCCCTCGGCGACCACCTTCAGCCGCAGGTTGTGGGCCAGTGAAATGATGCCTGAAACAATGGACGCATCGTCCACGTTCTTCGTCATATCTCGGGTAAAGGCGCGGTCGATCTTCAGCACATCAACCGGAAACCGCCTGAGGTAGGCGAGTGAGGAATACCCGGTCCCAAAATCGTCGATGGCCAGCTCAACGCCGGTTGCTTTAATCGCGCGCAGCAGCAGCAGCGTTTCCTCGGCATGCACCATCAGCATGCTTTCGGTGATTTCCAGGGTCAGGCGCCGCGGGTCCACACCGGTGTCGTGCAAGGCGTTGCGCAAGGTATCGATGAAGTTGACTTGCTGCAACTGCAGGCCCGACAAATTGACAGTGACATACAGGTCTGGCGAGCCCGCCGCATGCCACTTTTTCAACTGTGCGCAGGCCGCCCGCAACACCGCTTCGCCAATAGGAATGATCAGCCCGGTTTCTTCGGCCAGTGGAATGAACTCCAAGGGCGACACCAAGCCGCGTGAGGGATGGCTCCAGCGCGCCAGCGCCTCCATGCCCACGATGCGGCAATCGCGCGCATCGGCAATCGGCTGGAAGTACACCACGATTTCATTGCGCTCCAGCGCACGCCGCAGCGCCCCTTCAAAACGCAAATGCTCGCTGGCCGACGCCTCCATGTTTTCTTCGAAAAACTGAAACCCGCTGCTCTTCTTCTTGGCCCTGTACATGGCCGTATCCGCGTGGCGCAACAAGGTACTGGAGTCCACCCCGTTGATCGGAAAGACGGCGATGCCGATGCTGGCCGACACCATGATGTCGTGGCCGTCGATCTCAAACGGCGCGGTCACGGCATGGCAGATTTTTTGCGCCGTGCCCGAAGCTATGCCCACATTGGGCAAATCGTCGATGACGATGGCGAATTCATCCCCCCCCAAACGGGCCACGCAATCGCTGGACCGCACACAACTTCGGATGCGCTCGGAGACACTTTTCAGCAGCTTGTCTCCCGTCTCATGGCCCAGGGTGTCGTTGACGAATTTGAACCGATCCAGATCCAGGTACAGCAAGGCAAGTGACTTTGCCATGGGCTGGGCCCGTTCGATGCAACGGCTCAAATGGTCGTTGAACAAGGCCCTGTTGGGCAGCCCGGTCAAGGAATCGTTGTAGGCCAAATGGCGCACATGGCGCTCGGCGCGGGTGGCATCCACCAGCCGACGCACGCGCTGGTTAACAACCGCCAGGTGGATGGGCTTGGGAATGTAGTCGCTGGCGCCGGCTGCAAAGGCACGTTCAATCGAGGCGCTGTCTTCCAGCGCGGTGATCATCAGAATGGGGATCTGCCGCCACTCGGGCGACTCCTGCAGGCGGGCACAGGCGGTGAAGCCGTCCATGACCGGCATCAGCGCGTCCATCAAGATCACGTCAGGGCGCATGCGCTGTACTTCGGCCTCCACTTCGCTGCCGTCGGCCGCCTCCGTCACCACAAAACCGCTGCGCTGCAGCGCCGCACGCAACGCAGAACGGGTGCTGCGGTCGTCATCAACGATCAGCACCAGCGCTTCGCCGACCACCGGCAACGGTGCGAACACATCGACCTCACGGTCCAGCTCCAGTTGCAGCGCATGTTCGACAACCACGTACTCGGCGCGCAAACGCGGCATCAGGCGCCCGGCGGCGTCCACCTGGTCGTTCTCAGCAAGTGATTCGATCGTCTTGGCAACGGTTGCGAGTTCCAGCGCGCCAAAGTTCCAGGCCGCACCCTTGATAGCATGCGCGACGCGGCGAAGCGTCTCAGTTTCCTCCACCACCACGGCGGCCGACAACTCGTCCAGATAACTGGGCATGTCTTCCAAAAATGGGCGGATTGCCTGGCCAATAGCCCCACCCAGGGCCTCGCGCAGGCGGACCAGCACCGCTTGGTCAATAGGCCCCTGCGACAGCGCTTCACCGTCAGCCTGTTGCGCGTCCGCCGATTGCGCGGGCAGGGCGATGTCCAGATCCGTCAGCCAACGCTGCAGGCGCGCGGTCAAATTGCCCAAGGTCAGTGGTTTGGACAAATGGTCGTCCATGCCGGCCGACAGGCACTTTTCGATATCCACCGGCTGCGTGTTGGCGGTCATGGCAACAATAGGGACCCGCCGCCCGCTATCAGTCTCTATGCCGCGTATCACCGCCGTGGCCTGGAAACCATCCATCTCTGGCATATTGCAATCCATCAGGACCAAGTCCCAGGTCTTGCGCTTGAAGGCCTGCACCGCAATGCGGCCGTTCGACGCCACTTCAGACTTGCAACCCAACATCTCCAACATACCCGAGGCGATCGTCTGGCTGGTACGGTTGTCCTCCACGATCAAAATTTGGGGCAGACGCTTTCTCGCTTTGGGAACAAAACGCTGCAACTCGCTGTGCGCGCCCAGGGCCGCGTCAACACACCCCAGCAGCCGCTCCAGCCGCAAAGGCTTGACCAAATAGGCATCGGCTACTGGCGCCTGCGGCGGGCGGTCTGCGCCATAGCGGTTCATCAGCACCAGGCGCGGCGATCCATACACGGGCAAAGAGCGCAAATCGCGCAGGGTCGGCGCCTGCGCAACAGCCTGCAACATATCCACTACCAGCAGGCCGCAAGGCGCGCCCGTTTGCTGGGCTTGCAACAGGGCCGGGGCAGCAGTCGCCACGGTTTCAACCACCATGCATTCGTAGCCAACCGCCTCCAGTGCCTGCTGGGCAAACTGGCGGACTATGCTGCTGCCGTCCACCAACAAGACCTTGCCGGACCGGGCCTCACTGACCGCCACCGCCGGTGGACTGCTGCCCAGCTTCAGCGGCACGGCAAACCAAAATGTGCTGCCCATGCCCTGTGTGCTGTCTACACCGATTTCACCACCCATCAGTGCGCACAGTTGCTTGCAGATGGACAAGCCCAGGCCCGAGCCATCATGGCCCCGCGTGGACGACGGGTCGGCCTGGGTGAAGGCATCAAAAATGCTGGCAATTTCATCTTCAGCAACACCCACACCCGTGTCGCTGACCGCAATACGCAGCGTGCCCTGCCGGCCAAATGCACCCACCGCCGACACGCGCACGGCCACCTCTCCGCTCTCGGTAAACTTGACCGCATTGCCGATCAAATTCAACAAGACTTGGCGCAGCCGCCGCGCGTCGCCCCGCAAGCTGAGGGGTACACCGGGGTCGACCACATACGCGATCTCCAGCCCCTTGCTGCCCGACTGCGGGATCACCAGTTCAATCGTCTGTTCGCACAGGCGCGCAATTTCAAAATCGCCATCCGCCAGTTGCAGCTTGCCGGCCTCCAACGACGAGAAGTCCAGGATGTTGTTGATGAGGTCCAGCAGATACTGCGACGAGTCCCAGGCCAGCGCGACATAGCTGCGGGCCACGGGTGGCAGCGTGGACGCACGCAACATGTCCAGTGTGCCGACCACACCATTAAGCGGCGTGCGCAATTCGTGACTCATGGTGGCGGCAAACTCCGCCTTGATATGGGCCAAGCGCAGCGCTTCTGCACCGGCCAGGCGCAGGGCTTGCTCACGTTCATCCAGCACCGCCATCATGCTGTTGAAGGCCTGCGCCATGTTGGCAATGTCACGCGGGCCCGTCAGCTTGGCGCGCACCCCGGCCTCACCCTGCTCCGCACGCCCCATGGACTCCGCCAATTGCACCAGGGGCTGCGTCATGCGCCGTGTGAGCGCGCGCGTCATTAGCAGAAAGACGACTGCAAACGACAGCGCAATGCCCATGTTCCACGCAAACAGCGTCATCAGCGCGCTCCCTAGAGAGTCTTTGGATAACACCACCCGCACATACCCGATGGTTTGTGCCTTGGGCGTCTCCGCATCGAACGGCGAGCTACCCGCCACCAGGCGCACCGGGGCCACAAACTGCCACGACTGGTTGTTCTCAACATCCAGAAAAGCGGCGCTGGCAGCCAACACGGCCGCGGGTGGTGTTTCATCGGCCAGTTGCAGGGCCACAGCGCCCGCACCGTGGGCGGTCAGCAGGCGCCCGTCGATGCGCCGGATTTCAACCCGGTCTACATCTGGAAAGGCCAGGGCACCAGAGACGGCGTCTGCAATGTTCTCACTGGACTCGGACAGCAGCCCCAGGCGCGCCTGGCGGGCCAGGCTGTCGGACAGGCGCTGACCCTGCTGTTGCCGGTTTTCGCGGATGTCCCGGCTGCTTTGCCAAGAGATCACCAACGACGACAGCAATGCCAGCATTAACACCCCCACCGCGACCATGATCGAGAGCTGCTGGCGAAATGTCGTCTTGCGCAGGACGGCAAGGATGGGGTTACGAGAATTCATTAAGTGGGGAAAAATCAGCGAACGGGGAACACCAGATCGAAAGCCTGCTGGCGAGAAGACAACTGTAAACCGAGGTGGCTGGCGGTCCGTACATTGACCGCCAGCAGCGCATCTTTCATGGGCACAACCAGCGCCGCATTGCCGCCTGGAAGACTCAGCGCCGAAGACGCCAGTTGGCGACCCAGCGCCACATTGTTCGGGTACAGCGAGAACAGCGCACCGCGTTTGACATGCGTCACATTGCTGGAGAACACGGTCAGGTTACGGTTCCAAGCGTTCTCCAGAATCAGCGGCAAAACCGATGACTCTTCTACCGACGTGGAATCCTGGGGCAACCACAGGGCGTCTTTCTTGGTGTCGGCGCTGGCTAGCACTTCCTGGTACACACGCACCGCGTTTTTCAAATCGGCCACTTCAATCGCCTGCAGCTCCAAGTTGTGGATGCGGGCCGCTTCGCGGGCCAGGCGTATCAGCCAGGCATTTTGTTTGGGGTCGTATACCACGATGACGCGTCGCACATCAGGCATGAAATGCTTGAGCCGCTCAAACAGCATCTTGGGGTCGGGCGCCAGGCTGACTATTGGGAAGCTGCGCGCCTCGCCGGTCGGTGGCGACACCACGCCCCCGGCCACGACGCCAAACTCGTGGTCCAGCGTGGACGCCGCCTTCATGCCCTGGCGGCCCAGTGCAATCACCACCTTGATGTCCTGTCGCTTCAACTGCGCAACGATGTCCTGTGCGGAATTGGCGCCACCCACGGCATAACTGGCCACCGGAGCGCCCACCTGGGCCTCGATGCCTTCGATGATCTTGGCAAAGATGCCACGGTAGGGTTCTTCCAGGTCCGGGTACAGCACCGCAATGGCGCCCGACTCGGCCGACAACGCAACTTTGACTTTGTCTATGCGCCCCAGTTGCGCGACCACTTGCTCATTGGCCGCCACCTGGAAGCGGTAGACGACAACATCGCTGGCCATCTCGATGCGCTGTAAAACACGCGGCCATGCATCAGCCGTTCCGGGTTCGAGAAAGCGCACCCTGGTCGCACCCGCATGGCGCGCAGCGTCATCCAGCTCCAGGGACAGTGCGCCCATGGGCCACGCCACCAAGGCCAGCAGCGCCGCATGCATACGGATGTCGATATTCACACTCCTTCCTTAAAAAAAGACCTACACAACACCAAGCGTGAGCCAAATACGGCCCTAGACCCTGTGGAATATACACAAGCCGCTATCAACAATGTAGCGCACCAAATACCATCGCACGGAGCTGGGTAAGCTTCTACGGCCGAGGCCTGGCTCCCACACGTCCGCATGCAACACATGCTGCCTTTCTGCCATTCTCTACAAGAAGACGCGCCCCTGAATCCAAATCGTCCGACCCGGCATTGGTAGATCGTAGGTAATCCCCGATCCAAGTTTGCTGGGTTCACGGATATCAATATCAAAGAGATTGCGAATGGAAGCGGAAAAGTCCCAGCCCTTCTTGATGCGGTCTGCGTGCAAGCTCACGTCCACGGAGGTGTAGTCCGGCACATCGGGCCGATTGTCACCGGCGGCCCGCTTGCGTTCGGCGACCCAATTGACCTGCCCGCTGACCATCCAATTGGACGCAAACCGCCAATCCGCCCGACTGTACACATGCCGATGCGGCGCATAACCGGAGTCTTGCTGCGTTACTTGGTCAATGTTTTGCTGGAAGGCGTAGTGACCAGAGATGCGAATGTTCTTGGATGGATCCCACGTGGCCTCCAGCTCAGCTCCACTGCCGTTTTGCTTTCCAGTGTTCTGATAGGTCGTTCCGGCGACGCCAATCAAATCAGAAATTTCGTGGCGGAAAAGACTCAAACTCGTTTCAACGTTCGGGTCTACCTGCCAAGAAACTACGCCTTCCAAGGTCCTTATTCTTTCTGGACTCAGGTTGGGACTGCCCAGTGCAACCGGATTGCCTGCCGCATACAGCTCAACAAAAGACGGTGCCCGAAAGGCGGTGCCATACATGAGTTTGGCGGTCACATTTTGACGGGCTTCCCAGACCAAGGCGAGGCGCGGGTTGGTGGTGCTTCCAAAGTCTGAATACTGGTCATGCCGCACGCCACCGGTCAACGTCCAATCCCGAGCAAAACTCCATTCGTCTTGCAGATACACGTAGTTGACATTTCTATCGTGGGGTGACAAATAGAGATTGGCTCCACTGGCGGAGTACATGGGCAATAGCGAAGGCAGTGGGCCATTCAACAGCGTGAAGTTCTTGGTTTCAGTGGTTTTGTAAATATCCATGGAATCAGACCCAAGGCCCATGCGAACATGGTGGTCTTTAAAGCCCGAATAATCGCCAGAGACCGACACACGGAGTTGCCGCTCCCATTTGTTCGGCGCCCCAATCATGCCGATAGGAAAGGATCCGAAAAATGCACCATTCGGAAAAAGCAACAGTGGCGTCGTAATCTCGTTGGCCATGTGCATATAAGCCGCTTGCAGCGTAAGGCTCAGGTCCGGCGCAAAATTGGCGTCGGTCCAAGACAGGTCACTGGTGAACCGCGCGGTACGGGCCTTTCCGACAGGGTCAAGTGCACCAGCGACCCCCGCTCCTACCCCAATGTTGTCGCGTAAGGTGAAGCCCGCACGCAACCGGAATTTTTCAAATCCGACTTCGATTTGTGCATCCACATCTTCGTGCCCCAGGTTGACAGACCCTGGAGCCAGCGATACCGCAGCCGCAAAGCCCAAAGAGTCGACTCCGGTCTGGGCATCCGCCTGAACGGTACGGCGCTGACCCGAAGTGCGTCCTGCGCTCAGGTAGGCGGCAACGTCCAGAGCGCCTACTTTGCCACCGTACTGAAACCAGGCGTCCACGCTATTGAATGCGCCAGCACGCAACCCAACCGACGGGCCTTGTAATTCTTCGCCAGTCTTGGTGATGATGTTGATCGTCCCGGCAAAGGCATCCGCGCCATACAAGGCAGAGCCGGGGCCGCGGATCACTTCGATGCGCGCAACATTCACCGTGGGCAGTGACACCGGCGTATCGTTGCGATTGCCCTGGTAAACACTGGTCATGGGTACTCCATTGACCATCATCAGCACATGCGGATTGGAATCCGTCAAGATGCCCCGTATCCCGAAGTTGGGGCTGTAAACGGTAGAGCGAGAGACATGGAGGCCCGGGACCGACTCTAGGGCCTCGTCCACCGTCGTGGCGCCCATCGCGGCAATGTCTTCGGCGGTAATCACGGTGGCCGTCGAGGGTGATTTTCTGAGTAACTGTTTGGTTCCGGTTGAAATGCTGACGAAGCTTTTGTCCCCATACGAGAGCACCAAGTCTTCGTTGTTTGCATCCACTTGCGCCCAGCTAGCTCCGGACCACGCCAAAGCCACCCCTACCGATAACAATCGCAACGCATGCATGATTGGCCTCCAAAGTTACAACAACGGTAACAGCAAATTGGCTACGCTGTCCAGCTTCTGCGCGGTACTCCGTCATAGACCAGCGACGCACACCGCAGGGGAAAAGTGGCCGACTCTGGACGCTGAATGGCATCGACAAAACAGGGCGACATGCCAGCTAAGAAGGCGGGCAGCAAATAGAGGTAATACTCCCTGGGCGATAGACCAATATCCAATGCCAATGCTGCAGCGGCAGCAGCATAATTCATGCGCATCCGCCAACGGCCAACCAACAGCACGGCCTCGATCTCCCTTGCCAAGTTCAAGTACACACCATTGCCACAACCATTCTCTTCGGCCAAAGCGAAAATCGTGTCATTGCGTTCATCAGGGGCAGACTTGGCGACCGGTCGGCCGTAACCCCCGATGTTGCGATGGACCCGAAGCTCATCACTGACAATGTCCTGGACGGACTCACCAGACTCCGCTTGCCCTTTGGCGCGCACCAGAAAATCGGCGATCGCGATATCGATTTGACGCCCATAGATCGCCGCTTCCGAGGTTGCCAACGCAGCGCTCATCGCCAGCGTTCCGGTGCTTCTGGCGCTACCCGCCAAAGCCGCGACGCGGTTATTCCAAAGCCGCGGATCGGGATAACTGGTGTTGACCCAAATGGCGTGCAAGACTCTCAATTGCGCCGCACTATGCCGTCGCCCGGTGATACCAAAAACGTAAAGGTCCATCCAATCCGCATGGCTGAACTCAGCATGCAAATCGTAACCGCGGAAAACCGCGCGCTCACCGGGAAAGCAGCCACCCATGTCGGTCTTCAGTGGGCCCTCAAACGCCGCCAGCAAGGATGCGTTTTTCATGCTTTCTCCACCGCTTTTTGTACCGGACCGGGGTCGTTGCCAATGTCTAGCGAGAAAAATGGAAAGTGGCGATACCCGGTCTCCCCTTGCTCCAGGGCATGTGCAGCGGCTCCTGGTAGACGCAACAACAAACTCAGCATTTCACCGGCGGTCGGGGTAAAGCCCATGTCGGTCAGAGCGACCGCAATGACACCGGGCATTGCCAGCGGGTGATCGGCTATGGTTTCAAGGCGTTCTCTGCTGTCAGCCAGCCACTGGGTGCATCCAAGGCCTACGTTCGCCGACAGCGCTGCCAGAGTTTGAAGAACTGGCTGCGCGCACCGCCCTCCGTAGGCTGCGAACCCGGGGGGATGCTCGGCTTCGGGCCACACCTGCATCTTGCCTCCCATGGACGGTGCGGCCAGGGCTGTTTGCCATGCCTCAAATACGCACCCGCATTGCGCCCAGAGTTGCATGGCTTGATACACCTCTCGCGCACCACCGGATACGCCCGCCCCTGCGGCCAATGCAGCCATCAGGGCGGCAGCCGCCGGAGAACCGCCGACACTGGCGGACATTGCCGCGTGCACGGAAGGGTCGCGCGGACCGGGGTTCGCGATCGCGATGGCCAGTATTTCCAGCGAACGCAACACCGGGCCGGAGGGCCGCTCGCCGCGAAACAGCAGATACACGTACTCCAAGTACGTCGCCTGCTGCAGTACCTGACCATACACGTCATAGCCACTGCAAAAGCAAGCATTCGCCGTAAAGGGATTGTCTGGCTCGGCAGACTCTTCCCACAGCTTGCTGCGAATAACATCTTTACCCATCTCTGCGCTCATGGCATGCCACCTACAACAGACTCATGCCGCCGTCGACCACGATTTCTTCGCCCACCATATAGGAAGCCTCATCGCTGGACAGAAAGAGTATCGCCTTAGCAACTTCTTCCGACGTGCCAAAGCGGCGCATAGGCGATTTGCCTTGAATCTCTTCCCGGATCGCGCGACTGACTTCGTCCGGCAAACCCAAACGGTCAAACATGGGCGTGGCAATGGGGCCAGGGCTGACCGCGTTGACACGGATTCCGCGGGGAATCAGCTCAATCGCCATTGAAGCGACCAGTGAGCGTAGTGCCGCCTTGCAGGCTCCATAGACGCTGAAGTTCGGTGACGCCAGTTGATTGGTGATGGAGGTTGTGACCACCACTGCGCCGCCGTCCCGCATCAGTTTTACTCCACTTTGCAGCGCGAAAAAGACCCCTTTGAAGTTGGTGTTCAGCATCAGGTCGAACGCAGCTTCACTCACCGCTTCCAGAGGCGCTGGCGAGGCCACTCCTGCGTTCAAGACAAGAATATCCAGATGGTCGAAATCGCTCTTGAGTCTTTCCATCAGGCTGTGGATGTCTTCCAAGTTGGAAGTGTCGCTTTTGCAGAGGATGGCTTGGCTACCTAAAACGCCACGTGCCGCCGCCAGGCTCTCGTCGCTGCGGCCCGTTATCGCAACTCTGGCCCCGTGTTCTTGAAACAGTTTGGCCGCCGCCAATCCTATCCCACTGCTGCCGCCCGTAATGAGTGCCGTCTTTCCGTCCAGTTTTTTCATCATAATTTTTCCTACTTTTCAGTTCCTAAAGTTTTCATCCGCAAACTCATGGGTGGCACTTCTTCCCCATCAATCCGCACATCCAGCAGCGTCGGGCCCTTTCGCGTAAAGATCGCGTCCATATCCAACGCTTCCATGTCTTCGGGCGAACGGATGATGTGGCCCGGGATGCCCATGGATTCGGCCTGCATGCGAAAGTCCACGGTGGGGAGTTCGAATGCTGTGGGTTCGGCACCGGCTAGGCGCTGACCATGCTTGACCATGCCCAAGGCTCCGTCATTGAGGATGACAAATACCACGGTGAGCTGCTCCAACGCGGCCACCGAAATCTCCTGCCCGTTCATCAAGTAACTGCCATCTCCGGTAATACACACCACCGGGCAGCGGGGGTTGCCGCGGGCGCAACCGATGGCCGCGCCGATGGCCCAACCCATGGGCGCAAAATCCATCAACACGCGCAACCAGCCGGCGTCACCCCGGCGGCGCTTGCCACCGTCGTTGCGGGCCGCATAGTCATGCTGCCGCGCCACACGTCGGTCATGTGGCTGCAGGTAGTGGATGGCCCAGGCGGTGCTGTTGCCCGCGTCGGCAAAAAAACGGGTTCGCGACGGGCACAGGCGCGACAACTCACGCATGAGTCGCTGGGGTTTGATGGGGGTGTCGTCGGACACAAACTTGTTCCGCTCGTGCAGCATGTAGTCTGGGTTCTTCAGGCCAATGGGGGATACGTTCGATAGCTCGGCTTCTGACAACATTTCGATCAGGCGCTCACAAACCGAACGGATGCGCCCGCGCACATGCAAGCGCGCCATGGGTGAGCGCAACAAATGGTCCTCCGACGAGTCGATATGCACCAAGCGTTGATTCAAAACCGCGTTCGACCAAGCGCCGCTAGTCCATTCACCCAAGGTCGTGCCAATGGCCAGAATCAGATCAGGGTCAGCGCGCAGCACCTGATCCGCGGTGTGGTGCCCGGCAAAGCCGAAGACGCCGCGGTACAGCCGGTGCCGGGTGTTGACCAGACCCTTACCGTCGGGCGAAGTCACAAAACAGGACTCGGTCATCTCGATCAGTTTGATGATGGCCTCAATCGATTCGCCACAGCTATGGCCGCCGCCGATCAGGAACACGATGCGGCCTGCCTGTTTGATTTCCTCGCACAGCGCGCGCACCAGCGCATCATCCACCAGGGCCGGCCGGTGCAGCAACGAGCGCAGGTTGTAGGACGGCTCCATGCTTTCTATGGAGGTTCGCAAAATGTCCACCGGGATGGACAGGTGCGATGGTCCGCGTGGTGCCTTGGATGCGCGCATCAGCGCATTGACCAGCTTGCTTTCTACTTGGTCGGCGTGCGAGATCAGCGTGTCATACCGCGTGCAATGCCGGAACATGCCCAGCGTGTTGACGCCGGTGCAAGCCGACTCCTGCAAAGCCCGTTTGCCAAAGGACGGCAGGGCTGGCTGGCCGGTGATGGCCAGCATGGGCACACCGTTGTCGTACGCGCACGCCACGCCGGTCAGCATATTGGTCGCACCCGGGCCAGACGTGGCGCAGCACACACCGATCTTGCCGGTCTCGCGCGCATAACCGTCGGCCATGAAGGCGGCGCCCGACTCATGGCGCGCCAGCACATGGCGCGGTCCACCGCGGCGTGCACTGCGGGCCAGCGCGTTGTACAAGGGCTCAATGGCACCACCGGGAACGCCAAACACGTATTCGACGCCAAGCTGCTCGATATAGGCCACGATCAGGTCGGCAACTTCTGCCTGGCGGATGGAGGGGTGCACGGCTTCCGCGCGGTCTTGCAACGCACTAATGTTCATACTGCTTTTTGCTTCCAACGACAAAGAGGAACCCGCTGGGCTGCGGATATGGCGTGCCGCAGCATCGCATCGAAATGCCGATGCTGCAACAGTTTGTGGCCTGCCGATGCGCAGAATCGGCACGCGCGCAACAGTGTCTACAAGACGGATGAAAACCGCCCGCCACCGCCGCCGGTAAAAAGGGCGGGGTTGTCGCCTCACCTCTCTATTCCAAGGAAGCGCTTAAGACAAATGGGCCGCTAGCCCTCGTAAAATATGATTCAGTAGCTCTTATTTTTATAGCGCCTGCCAAAACCCAGGGCGGCCGTAGTGCTGCTTTAAAAAATCGATCCACAGCCGCACACGCAGCGGCAGGTGCTTGCGCTGGGGGAACACGGCGAATATGCCATTGGGCGGCGCAGAGAACTCGTCCAGCAGCACAACCAAAGCACCGGCAGCGATCTCGGCCTCCACCTCCCAAATGCTGCGCCAGGCGATGCCGTAGCTGGCCAGGCACCAGTCGTGCAGCACCTGGCCGTCGGAACAATCCAGCGGCCCGCCCGGTTTGAAGTGGATGACTTCACGCGCGCTCTTCGGCCCCACGCTGAAGGCCCAGCCCCGGGTTTGCGATGCGTCGCTGGACAGGGTGAGGCAATCGAATCGCGCCAAGTCTTGTGGGCTTTGTGGTGTGCCATGGTGCGCCAGGTAGGCGGGCGTGGCAACGCACAGTCGGCGGTTGTCCGCCAGGCGCACGCTGACCAGGGACGAGTCGGGCATGTCACCCACCCGCACCGCGCAGTCATAGGCCTCGCCCGCGATGTCGACCACACGGTCGCTGAGGTTCAGCGAGATGGTGACCTCAGGGTGCAACTCCCGAAACTTGGGCACCAGCGGTGCAACCCTGCGTCGCCCAAACCCGGCGGGTGCGGTGATGCGCAAATGCCCGCTGGCCTTGACGCCGCCGGCGCTGACACTGGCCTCGGCATTGGCCAGGTCGGCCAGCAGGCGCTGGCAGTCTTCCAGAAAGGCGCTGCCCTCGTGCGTCAGCGTGATGCGCCGCGTGGTGCGCAGCAGCAGCTTGACGCCCAGGCGCTCTTCCAGCGCGTCCAGTCGGCGGCCCATGATGGCGGGCGCCACGCCTTCTGCATGGGCGGCGGCGGTCAGGCTGCCGCGGGTTACGACCGACACAAAGGATTCGAGTTGCTTGAGCTTGTCCATCGCCTATTCAACAGGCTGTTCAAGGCGCACCACGCCGCTGCGCTGCAGGTCTGCAATCTCGGCAGCGCTGTAGCCCAGGCCTCGCAAAATCTCGACGCCATGTTCCCCCAGGCGCGGTGGGTTCAGCCGCAGGCCAGGCCGTTCGCCCCCCAATGTGATGGGCAGCAGCGGCACCTTGGTCTCACGTCCATCGGGCAGCGTCATGGGTGCCAGTCCGCCGGTCTGCAGCAGGTGCGGGTCGTCAAACAAATACTGGGGGTCGGTGATCGGTGCAAACGGCAGGCCGTGTTTCTCAAACACCGCAGTCAGCTCGGCTGCCGTGTGCTGCGCCATGCGCTCTCGCATTTGGGGGATCAGCCAGCCGCGCGCGCGCACCCGGTCGTTGTTGGTGGCTAAGCGGGCATCCTGCTGCCAGTCGGCGTATTTAAAGGCCTTGCAGAAGATGCCCCACTGCGTGTCGCCCACCACGGCCAGAAAAATCTGCTCGCCGTTCTTGACGTTGAACACATCGTAAATGCCCCACGGCGAAATCTTCTCGGGCATGGGCGCGGCGGCCTTGGCGGTGACAGCGAACTGCATCATGTGCTGGGCCACGAGGAAGATGTTGTTCTCGAACAGTGCGCTCTGCACCTGCTGGCCCTTGCCCGTTGTGGCCCGCTGCATCAGTGCGGCCATGGCACCGATCGCACCAAACATGCCACCCATGATGTCGTTGACGCTGCTGCCGGCACGCAGCGGGTCGCCGGGCCGCCCGGTCATATAGGCCAGGCCGCCCATCATCTGCACCACCTCGTCCAGCGCGGTGCGGTGGTCATACGGGCCGGGCAGAAAGCCCTTGTGGCTGACGTAGATCAGGCGTTCATGCAGCGCCGCCAGGCTGGCGTAATCCAGGCCCAGGGCCCGCATGGTCTCAGTCTTGAAGTTCTCGCTGACGACGTCGGCCGTGGCGATCAGCTTGAGAACCACCTCACGACCCTTGTCACTCTTCAGGTCAATCGCCAGGCTCTTCTTGTTGCGGTTGAACAGCGGGTAGAAGCCCGCCCCACTGCCCAGCAGCTTGCGTGTGCTGTCGCCGGCCAGTGGCTCGACCTTGATGACCTCGGCGCCCAGGTCGCCCAGCACCATGCCGCAGGTGGGGCCCATGACCATGTGGGTGAACTCGACGACGCGAACGCCTTGCAAAGGGAGAAGTTTGGAATCCGCCATGGCCCGCCTTATTACGACTGAATTTGTCACGAATAGATTGATAATTATCCATATAGTATTGTTATTACGTATGGAATACAGTAGGTCCCATCTGTACAAAAGGCTTATCACCATGACAATCTCCGCCGCATCCACGCCCCGCACCCAAGCCAACGGCCTGCAAGTTGCCACCGTTCTGCACCAGTTCATTGAAGACAAAGTGTTGCCCGGCACCGGTATTGCTGCCGATGTGTTCTGGAAAGGTTTCGAAGCCATCGTCGCCGACCTGGCACCCAAGAACATCGCCCTGCTGGCAGAGCGTGACCGTATCCAGACCGAGATGGACACCTGGCACGCGGCCAACCCCGGTCCCATCACCGACATGCCGGCCTACCGCGCGTTTCTCGAGAAGATTGGCTACCTCGTCGAGAGCCCCAAGAAGGCCAAGATCACCACCAGCAATGTGGACGCCGAGCTGGCCAAACAAGCCGGCCCACAGTTGGTGGTGCCGGTGCTGAACGCCCGCTACGCGCTGAATGCCGCCAACGCCCGCTGGGGCTCTTTGTATGATGCGCTGTATGGCACCGACGTCATCAGCGAAGAAAAGGGGCAAGAAAAAGTTGGACCCAAAGGCTACAACCCCAAGCGCGGCAAAAAAGTTATTGAATACGCACGCAACGTGCTGGACCGCACGGCGCCGCTGAAAAAGGGCTCGCACGTGGGCTCCACAGGCTACCGCGTCAAGGGCGATGATCTGGTCGTGACGCTGAAAGACGGCAGCACCAGCAAGCTGGTCGACAAATCGCAGTTCATTGGCTTCCAGGGCGATGCAAAAGACCCTTCGTCCGTCTTGCTGCAGCACAACGGACTGCACCTGGACATCATCATCAACCGCGCCACGCCCATCGGCAAGACCGACGCTGCGGGCGTGGCCGACCTGGTGCTGGAAGCCGCCCTGTCTACCATCCTGGACCTGGAAGACTCCGTGGCCGTGGTCGATGCCGACGACAAGGTGCTGGCCTACAGCAACTGGCTGGGCATTCTGAACGGTACGCTGACCGAGTCGTTTGACAAGGGTGGCAAGACGCTGACCCGTGGTCTGAACCCCGACCGTGTCTACTCGGCCGCCAATGGCAAAGGCAAGGTCACATTACACGGCCGCTCGCTGATGTTTGTGCGCAATGTCGGCCACCTGATGACCAACCCGGCCATTTTGTACACCGCAAAAGACGGCAGCACGCAAGAGATTCCCGAAGGAATTCTGGATGCCGTGGTCACGACCACGATTGCGATGCACGACCTGGCGCGTACCAAGAAGGACGCGATTCGCAACTCGCGCAAAGGCTCGGTCTACATCGTCAAGCCCAAGATGCACGGCCCTGCCGAAGTGGCCTTTGCCGCCGAGCTGTTCACCCGCGTTGAGAAGATGCTGGGCTTGAAGGACAGCACGGTCAAGCTGGGCATCATGGACGAAGAGCGCCGCACCTCCGTCAATTTGAAGGCCTGCATTGCCGCGGCCAGCAGCCGCGTCGCTTTCATCAACACCGGCTTCCTGGACCGCACCGGCGACGAGATGCACACCGCCATGCAGGCCGGCCCCATGATCCGCAAGGGCGACATGAAGACCAGCGCCTGGATCGCTGCGTACGAGAAAAACAATGTGCTGGTCGGTCTGTCTTGCGGCCTGCGCGGCAAGGCCCAGATCGGCAAGGGCATGTGGGCCATGCCCGACCTGATGAAGGCGATGATGGAGCAGAAGATTGCCCACCCCCGCGCCGGCGCCAACACCGCCTGGGTGCCCAGCCCCACCGGCGCCACGCTGCACGCCCTGCACTACCACCAGGTGCTGGTCAGCGATGTGCAAAAGGAACTGGAAAAGACCAACTACGAAAAGGCCCGCGACGGCATTTTGAACAACCTGCTGCAAGTGCCCGTGACCGCCACGCCCAACTGGACGGCGGCCGAGAAGCAGCAAGAGCTGGACAACAACGCGCAAGGTATTCTGGGCTACGTCGTGCGCTGGGTCGACCAGGGCGTGGGCTGCTCCAAGGTGCCCGACATCCACAACATCGGTCTGATGGAGGACCGCGCCACGCTGCGCATCAGCAGCCAGCACATGGCCAACTGGCTGCACCATGGTGTGGTGACCAAGGAGCAGATCACCGAGACCTTTGAGCGCATGGCCGCCGTGGTGGACCGGCAGAACGCCGGTGACAAGCTGTACCAGAAGATGGGTGGCAACTTCGGCACGTCTGCCGCCTATAAGGCCGCGACCGAGCTGGTGTTCAAGGGTCTGGCGCAACCCAGTGGCTACACCGAGCCGCTGCTGCATGCCTGGCGGTTGAAAGTGAAGGCTTCGTCCTGAACGATATGCTAGACAAGTCGCTCCTGATTTAGGAGCAATCTACGCATAATCGACGAGGGCTAAGGGTCAATTGAAAACTTATCACTCCCTCCAAAACGGCACCTCAGGGTGCCGTTTTTCATTTGCCAAAGCAGCAGGTCCCGTTTGTGACTGGTGTAGGGCGCAGTCTTCGTCTAAGAGTGCGGAGCAGCATCGTTGGGTAGACGTATCATCAATTCGGCGTCTACATCGCGCCTGCGGAAAAACGAACACTAGAGAGGGAGTCACCGTGACACCGCCAAACAGATTCGCAAAGGGGACCCGAGTTCGCCATGTTTCCAAATCCGAATGGGGCGTCGGGCAACTACTTGAAGACAGCAACAGTGAGACTATCCGCATTTTCTTTGAAGGATCGGGTGAAAAGGTTATCCAATCCACAGGCTCTGACAAATTGACCGTGGTAACTGACGTCGATGCACAGAGCTCACTGCTCGACAACCTGTACCTTCCGGCCCCGGAAAATCCCGTCCCATGGTGACCATGGCACAAGCCAAGTTGCGCCTGCAAGAGCTGTTCCCTGGTGGACTTTGAGGCGAAAAAATGAAACGACACGAGCGCGATTACAAAGACGCTTTGTGCCGGTTGGCAACCGACTTGTATGAAGCACCCG
The DNA here is from genome assembly GCF_025356155.1 of Rhodoferax sp. GTDB lineage: Bacteria > Pseudomonadota > Gammaproteobacteria > Burkholderiales > Burkholderiaceae_C > Allorhodoferax. Next base: position 20,350 of record NZ_JANXUQ010000201.1, read on the forward strand.
CCTTGCATAACCTGATGCAGACTGGCCAACATGCAGAGGTTGTGGAACGGGCATACCGCCTAGTGAAGCAAAGCAGCAACAACTTCCCGCCCCTTTCGAGAAAATGGCCTTTGGCAATAGCATCAAAGACCACACCCGCCAACGGGAGTTTGCAGAGGCTTTCTGCGCTTGGGTACTACCCGAGCACCCAACACGCAACGCGTTCGAAGCATTTGCCACCGAGTTGGGCCACGTGGGCTGCGCCAAGTGGCCCATCCTCACTGCCTACCGTTTTTTGCTGCACCCAAAGACCGATTTGCTGATAAAACCGGCCAACCTCGGAAACGCGGCTGAAGTGGCAATTGAAACAAGCCTTACAAAAAGGGACCTTTGGGTGCCGTTTTGCCTTTGACTCAGTGGTAGTCGTCTTCAAGCTGATGCCGCACTGCCAGAATGTTGACGGCATCAGCACCCTCAATCTCAAAGAGCGCTACATAGCCCGAGTGGCCAAACGGAATGATCAGCTCCCGCAGGAATGCACTGTCACCGGCCTTGCGGTAGATGAATGGGGTGCGACTCAGGTGGTTTTGCACCGTATTGCGCAGCGCATCAATGGCGGACTGCGCGGCGTCAAAGTCTTCGATAGTTTGCACTCGCTCCAGCAAAAAGTCGAACAAACGCAGCACATCGTCACGCGCCGCTGCGGTGTAGCGGACTTCAAACTGCGCCTTCAACCCAGCACCTGCCGGCGCCGGGCATCCAGCCGCTGGGCCAGTTCTTCGTGCACAGCCTCAGCTGCGTAATAGATGCCGGTCTGCTTGGCGTCTTGCGCAGCACGCAGCCCGCGTGCCAGAAACTCGTCTTGTGTGCGCCGCCGTGCAATGGTCTCGCGCACGGCGGTTTCCATCAGGCTGGTCAGCGTTTCGCCATCGCGCAACACGCTTTCGGCCGCAGCGCGCAACTGGGGCTCTACTCGGAGCGAAGGCAGGGTGGCGGTTTTCATGGGGCGGGTATTGCGTTGCAGTTGCGATGCATTCAGTGTAGCGCTATTTTTATCCGACGCGGCCACGCCAGCCGTTCACACGGGGTTGGCGTGGCGGCTACACCATCAGGCCTTGACCCACGCACTGCGATAGTCGGCCGCGTACTGCTCCAGCGTGATGGGCGGGCGGCCCAACAGGGTTTGCACGGCGTCCGTGGTGCGCTCGGCATAGCCCAACTTGAAGTAACCCAGAATCATCAGCAGAAACTCTGCATAGGCTGGTGGCAGGCCTGCCTGCAACAGGGCGCTGCGCATGTCGGCTTCGGGGATGTCCTGGTAGGTGATCGTCTGGCCGGTGGCTTTGGACAGGATCGCAGCCACCGCGTCATGGTCCACGGCCACTGCGCCGGTCAGGTCAAAGTCGCGTCCGTTGCAGTCGTCGGTGCTCAACAACCGCGCAGCCACTGCAGAGATATCGCGTGCATCAATGAAGCTGCCTTTGGCGGCGCCCACGGGCAAGAAGATCTTTCCGTGTTCGAGGATGCCCTGAATCCAGAACGAGTTGAAGTTCTGCATGAACCAGTTGGGTCGGATGATGTTGTACGCCAGGCCCGAGGCTTCCAGATGCATCTCGGCTTTGCGCAGCGGCGCGTTGTCGTCTGCATTGGCTCCCATGGCGCTCATCAACACGATCTTCTGCACGCCGTGGGCTTTGGCAGCGTCCACCACCGGGTTGAGCAGTTCGTCCTGGTTGGTATAGCCGGGCGGGGCCAACATGAACACCTTGCTGACACCGCGCAGCGCAGTATCCATGCCAGCGCCGGTGACCAAGTTCAGGTGTACCTCGGTGGCGGGGTCGGTTACCGGACGGCTGGTCGCCTTGAGAACGCTATGACCTGCGGCACGCAGTAGGCGCACCAGTTCAGAACCGACCGTGCCGTTGGCACCGATGACGAGCGTTTGGGACATATGCATTTCCTTTGTGGGTTGTAGATGGGCGAATGATCCGCCCAAACATCCGTACTGAGAATAGACAAAAAACCATTTTTCATGTCCAATCGTCCGAACAGAGAACTAATCCACCCCCGACACGGGGCTTGAAACCAATGGACCTATTGACTGACATCTTCCGCCAGGCCGGGCTGCGCCGCCGGCTTTTGGACCAGCGCCACTTGCGCGATGCCACCGCGCTGCAGTTCCCGTGCGAACGCAGCATGGGCTTGCACGTGGTCACTGCCGGGCAGGTGTATTTGCATTCCACATCCCTGCCGCAACCCCTGTGTCTGCAAGCCGGTGACATGGCGGTCATGGCGCGCGGCTGCGTGCACACCGTCAGCACCCATGAAGACATGGGCGCGGTGCAAACCTTTGCGCTGGACCATACATGGCCCGAGCCGACAGCGGGGGCACTTGGCGATTCGCCACAGAACGCACTCATCAGCGGCGCCTACCAGTTCTGGCACACGCCGGTGCACCCCTTCTTTGCCGAGATGCCCGACTGGCTGGTGTTGACTACACAGGACGGCCCCTACCCCCCTGCCATTGCGCACAGCATGCAACTGCTGCAGCAGGAACTGGCCCTGCGGGAGCAGGGGAGCGAAACCCTGGTCTACGGCCTGCTGGACGTGATTTTTGTGCTGCTGATGCGCGAGATGTTGCAGCGCCAGGGCAAAGGCACGCCGTGCTGGAGCCACGGTATCCAGGACCCGCAGGTGATGAAGGCGGTACAAGCCATGCACGACGACTGCGCTAGCACCTGGACACTGGACGCCTTGGCACAGCACGCAGGGCTGTCGCGCACCAGCCTGGCCGAGCGCTTCCGCCAATCCATGGGCAATACGCCACTCAACTATTTGCGCACCCTACGCATGCAAAAAGCCATGGCCGCGCTCAGCGAGTCGGAGCGTTCACTGGAGCAGATCGCGCAAGAGGTGGGCTACACCGATGCGTTCAGTTTTTCCAAGGTGTTCAAGCGCACGGTGGGCTTGGCGCCGCGGGACTTTCGCAGGCAGGATACGCAGGACAGAGCGCTGGCCTGGCGCATCGCCTGAGGCCCCATTGCTGCATATGTACGGCAGCTGACTGACGGAGCATGTCTGAAACGGTATCTTGAGTTTTGAGGGCGATGCAGTTCGCAATCTTCCCTTTAACCGCGTCCGGCATCCGCGCCGAATTAACCATTTACCAGCTAGCGTCCGGTCCTCCTATTGCGGAGCCGCGCTACACATTCCAGGAACAGTTCCATGACAGACCCACGCAACATTGCCCACGACAAGAAGGTCGCGCAAGAAAAGAAACACCACGGCGAAGAGGTCGCACCGGGTGCGGATAAGACACCCCAGCCCGGGAAGAAGGCGCATATGAAATACCATGTGTCTGACGAGCCGAAGACCCCCGATGAAGCTGCTCCGCTACCTACCGAAGAAAAGCCATTGAACTAGAGACAGGCGCCGTATGCCGGGCGAACTACTGAGGCACCAATCAGCGCTGGCGCGGCTGGACCGCTATGCGACGTTGATGGATGCGCGCTTCCGGGTGCCGGGCACGCGGATTCGTTTTGGCCTGGACCCGATCATCGGCCTGCTCCCAGGAATAGGCGACGCACTGGGTCTCGTGCTTTCGCTCTACGTCGTCGTCGAGGCGGTACGTCTGGGCGTATCCAAGCGCGTGCTGTTCATAATGTTACGCAATGTCGGACTGGAGGCTCTGGTAGGAGTAGTACCGGTACTGGGCGACATGTTCGACATAGCCTTCAAGGCCAATCTGCGCAACGCGGCCTTGCTGAAAAGTTACATCGAGGGTCGCCTGCGACCGACACCGGTTCGCGCCCCGCGGCGCTGGCCACAATGGGCACTGCTGGTCGCGTTCGCCGCACTGGTCTTGGCGGTATTGCTGGGCTTACGGCAGATCTTCGTACCGCTGTGGCGGGGGCTCAGCAACTAAGGCGTGCGTTATTTGCGCAAGACGCTGGGTGTGGTTCTGTTCCCCGAGAAGCGCCATTCTTCTTCAGTCGCGAGTTCCATCTCAACCTCTGCACTGCCCAATCTCAAGATGCCGAGCTTGTTGGCCGCCGCGTAACTGAGATCCACCACACGCCCCGGATGAAACGGACCCCGGTCATTGATACGCACAATCACAGCCTCCCCGCTGGCCACCCGGCGCACACGCACATAGCTGTAAATGGGCAGGGTGCGGTGCGCAGCGGTAAAGCCCTTAGCGCTGAAACGCTCGCCACTGGACGTGCGTCGGCCGTTAAACCTTTTTCCGTACCAAGAGGCTAGTCCCCGCTGCTTCCAGGGCTCACTGACCGCCACAGGCGTTTGCGTCTGATCACTCAGTAGCGCACTCGTGTCGCTGGCCGCAGGCGCAATGGGTTGCGCCAGAACTGGAGGCTCGGACGGTGGGACTTGGACCAGCGGCGGCGGCGCAAAGCTCGCCAGCGGTGGCACCGGGATGGACGGGGGGGTCGCACACCCCACCAGAACGGCCGCACCCAACCCGATAAGCACCTTATAGCGCCGATATGTCATTGAGAAAACACTCGTTTCAGGACCCCATTTGTTGGATTAGATTATGACCAAGCTTGCGGCAACTCCACCCTACGCAAGATCACTACGGTGTTCTAGCATCGAGCAGCGAGGTGACCTCCAGCTGCCACCTCGCACCCGTTCGCGTCCGTGTAGGGCAGTAAAGTGGCTTATTGCAGCAAGACTGCGGATTTTCGTCATTGACAAGTCTCCCGGAGGGTTCAATACTGTTGGGAGTTGAGCAAGAGCCGAAACTACTGTGTCTTCACGTTAGCCCAGTTATATCGTCAATGCCTTTGCAAAAAATCTACAAGAATTGAGCAGAGTATGGTGACTACTGAATCCATTCGCCTCCGGGGACGCAGACGCTTGTCCTGGCGAATGGGTTGGTTGGCTGTGATTCTGATGAATTGCGTCATGGTCAGGTCTCTGCATGCGGCAGGACCAGAGTTGAAGGTGCTCGTTGCATCTCAGGTCGCACCCAAGATGTTTTTGGAGGAAGGCGGCAAGCCAACAGGCTACGTCACCCAGGTGACGATCGCCATTGTTCGTCGTGCAGGTTATACGCCTGTGGTCGACGCAGTACCGTGGGCGAGAGCATACAAACTGGCCCTGGATGGAGATGGCGTATTGACCGGTCTATCCAAAACGATTGAGCGCGGGAAAATATTCAACTTTACTGAGGCCGTGCTAGAGGACCGCGTCCAGGTCATAACCTTGAAGAAAGCCGATCTCAAGATATCCCAATTTTCTGACCTACAAGGTAAGCGCGTTGGAATTCAACGCGGTTCATCCTATGGCGAGCAGTTCGAAGCGGCGCTCCCGACGTTGCACGAAGACCGAGACAGCAGCGGAGATTCCCGCCTAAATAAACTTGTCACTGAACGGATCGACGCGGCAATACTGTCCGGTGGTAACACTGCAGTCAAGTACTACGCCAAGCTTGCCGGCGTTGACATGTCCATGCTAACCGTGCAAACGCCACCTTTGGTAGTTGATCTAAATTACATTGGAATTGCAAAGACCAGACCCGATCAAGCGGAAGTGATTTCAAGGCTAAACGGCGCTATCGCGTCAATGCGCGCGGATGGCAGCATCGCAAAAATAGTTGCCGCGTGGGAGTAACAATGTACAGACACCGTGGTGGCTTTTCAATCTTCAAACTCTTCGCAGTGGTGACAATCATTAGTACAGTCACCAATACGGCGATGTGTGAGCCAGCAGAGTCCTCATTGCGCCTACTGACGTTGCCGTACCCACCATTCACAATTGAAACGGGGGCAAACGCTCCTGGTGCCATTGGCGAGATTGTGTTGAACATGTCCAGGCAGATGGGCATCTCGAACGCCAAGGTCGAGTTTTTTCCCTGGGCGAGAAGCCAGATGATTGCAAAAAGTCAGCCTCATGCTGTCATCTTCCCAATAGATAGATCTTCAGAACGGGAAGAAGAGTACCGATGGATTGTTCAACTCCACTGTCGCGTTGTTGGATTCGTGGCCTTGAGTTCTTTCGGTGGTGACCTGGACCATGGCGAAAGTCTTAAGCAATACAAAGTTGGAGTTCTACGCGCATCTCCAAGCAAGGAGTTACTGAAGAGTTTGAAGCTGACGAACATCATTGATGGGAATGACTACGAAGACTTGGTCAAGATGCTACAAAAGCACGTGATCGACGTTATTTTCGGTACGCAGGAAATCAGCATCTACGAACTGACTCAAGCGGGATTGAATCCTAGCGAATTCACGGTGGGCAAACCCAGCTATTCGCGTGGTATTTGGCTTGCCGGAAATCTGGCAATGCCTGATGCTGAGGTAGCCCAGTGGCGACGGACCTTTGATCGGGTCTCTCAAGATGGCACCTATAAAAAAGCTTTGCGCAAATACCAAATCGCTGAACAGACGTGTAAGTGAGGCAACCTAATTGACACCCTCACTTTGAGATCTGCTTTGGGCTGTCCGCAGGAGCAAGTGCGCGACGGCTGTGGGCCAAAAACAGACTTCAAAACCTGTCCGCTTTTGAGCGAAGCCGCTGCCGACTACAAACGTCGATAAACGAAAAGGCTTTGTACTTTATTGATCGCCCTGTCCGAGGAACTGCTCTTCAATCTCGCAAATTTTAGCCTTGCGCCTTTGCCTCCCACGAGGCCAAAACCTCGCCATTCTTGGCCGCCGGCTTCCCTGCTTGCTTTGTAGCGCGAAGTTTACAAAGTAGCCCCTATGGCGGCAGGACCGCAAATTTTCTGTGGGCGTTGCGATTGACCGACGTGAAATAGCCACCGACGTAGATGCTGCCGCCAGAAACGGACAGCGCAAACACGAAGCTATTCGTGTTTGGGTTCCACACCGTGGCTGCACCTGTCTCAGCATCCAGCGCGGCGATACAGTTGCGCTCCTGCCCACCGATGGAATTGAAAAGGCCGCCCGCATACACTGCGTTGCGGTAGACGGCAATGGCAGAGACAGTCCCGCGAAAGTCGTAAATATCCCCTTCTGCGCCGGGATTCCAATCCGTCGCGGCACCCGTTGCAACATTGAGCGCAGCAATATGGCTACGTTTCTGTCCACCGATCGCAGTAAAGTTGCCGCCCACATACAAAATGTCCGCGGAAATCGTCAATGCAGAAACAACGTTGATGAACGTTCCGCGACCCTCAACAATCCCGTTTGCATCCGGATTCCACGCCGTTGCGGCACCGGTCGTCGTAGGCAACGCGGCGATGTAATTTCGCTTCTGCCGACCGATCGCAGTAAATCTGCCACCGACGTACACCCGGTCCCCGGAAACGACGAGGGCGCGTACAGAGTCGTTGGCGTTAGGGTTCCATGCGGTCGCCGTTCCCTTCGTCACATCGATCGCAGCAATATTGTTTCTCTTCCGCCCCCCGATCGAGGCGAACGTGCCGCCGACATATACCGTGTTGCTGACAACGGCAAGGGCAGAGACAACACCATTTGAGTTGCCGTGACCATCGACGTTTCCGTTGTTCGCATCAGGCTTCCATGCCGTCAAAACCCCGGTTTTCGCATCTAGTGCCGCGATGGAGTTGCGCGCTTGTCCATCGATTGCGGTAAATTCGCCTCCTACATATATCTTGTCGTCGTGCACGGCAATGGCGTTGATCTCCCCATTCGCATTCGGATTCCAGTCAGTCGCAACGCCAGTCCTTACGTCGAATGCGGCCAAGTTGTTTCGCATATGCGTGACGTTAATCGATGAGAAATAGCCCCCGGCGAAAATCATGTTGCCAAAAACTGCAAGTGACGTCACCGCATTGTTGGCATTCGGGTTCCACTTCAAAATCGCAGCGGTGCCGATGTTTACCGCTGCGACATGGCTGCGCGATTGTCCGCCGAGCGTGGTGAATGCGCCGCCTACGTACACAGTGTCACCAACAATTGCGAGCGTCTTTACATATTCGTCCGCGTTAGGATCCCAAAGGGTCGCCGCCCCGCTGGCCGCATCAATCGCAGCAAGGTGGCCACGTTGCTGCCCCCCAATGACTGTGAATTCGCCACCAACATAAACAGTGTTGCCAGCCATAGCGAGCGACAGGACTCTACCATTCGCACTCGGGCCCCGAGCGCTAACGGCACCTGTTGTTTTATCAAGTGCAGCAATGAATAGTTGTGCTCTTCCATCGATCGAACTAAAACTGCCACCAGCGTATATCGTGCTACCCGAAATAACCAGCGCATCAACGGCCCCGTTCGCGTTCGGATTCCAATTCGTCGCTTTACCGGTCTCCATATCGAACGCGGCCAACCTATTGCGCACTAGGGCCCCGTTAACCGATGTGAAATAGCCTCCCGCGTACACCGTATCGGCGGAAACGGCGAGGGCGTACACGATGTGGTTCAAATTCGGATTCCAGGAAGTGGCGGCACCGGTCTTGGCATCAAGCGCAGCAGCGTGATTCCGCTCCCGTCCACCAATTGAGTTGAAAAGTCCACCAACGTAAAGCGTGCTGCCTGACAAGACAATGGTCGTGACCGCGTTGCTAGGGTTCGGGTTGAAATTAGGGTCAACATTTCCGTTGGCAAGAATATGTGCGATGTTTGTGCGCGCGCTATTCCCCACGTACCTGAAGCCACCGCCGATATAAACGCCCCCCGCACCATCTGACGCAATGGCATTGACCTCCCCATCAACAAACGGGAACGATGCAGTTGCCGTACCACTTTCGCCGTCGATCGCCACAAAGCTGCCACTGCGAGGGCCGACCTGACTGAAGTCGCCGCCAAGGTACACGATGGAGCCATCCGCCGCATGAGCCACGGCATTGACGGATCCGTTGGTAACCCAAAAATCGGTGGTAGATTGGGCCACAACAGCTAGCGTTTTCCTCTTTCCAATAGATGCAAGCTGTTTTATGCGGGACGCGTAAGCCTCGCGAAGGCAAGCCACTTCGTCACAATGATTTCTCACTTCTGAAGGCCATTTCCGTTGCTGGTTTTTGATGGCTTCCGGATCGAGCGCGCTTTTCAGGACTCGGACATAGGACACAGTCAAGTCCTCATCGCTCTTGGAGCTCTCAGGATCGCTACATATTAATTTTTCGACTTTAGTCGACGCGCGCGCGCATTCGAAGCTAGCAGCGAATGACATTGACGCAATGAAAACGGCCAGAAGAAAAACGACGAATTTCGGAATGATTTCAGCTTTCACTTCAATTCTCATTGCGTTTGGTTAAATCGCAGCTTTCGCTGCGACACGGACTGTAGGAAATGTAGCGCTTCCTGCACTGACCTGTCCGCTCCCCAAAAAAGGTGAGGACTGCTTCCGGGCGGATTGGCTGCGCTACCGCACGTCTGCTTTGGGTCGAGTCCGGCCAAGATTTTGTCCGCCTTTGGATGAACGCACTGGTCAGCCAAACAGGCAGGTCAGTAATTTTCACGATAGGCAGCGACCACGGCCGCAAGGGTCGCTTGCGATATTCTTGTGGAATGAGCACGGCCCACACCACGCAAGCAATTGAAATCGTGTACCGCCGCGACGCGCGGCGCGTCTTCGCCACGCTGGTGCGTCTGCTGGGTGACTTCGACCTTGCAGAAGAGGCGCTGCACGAGGCTTTCCGTGCGGCGCTAGAGCAGTGGCCCGAGCACGGGTTGCCCGGCAATCCATCGGCCTGGCTGGTCTCCGCAGGGCGCTTCAAGGCCATTGACACCATCCGCCGCCAAGCGCGTTTCACATCTACCGAAACCATGGCCGTGCCGCTGGAAGCGATAGCCGATGAGACCGCGCCCACCGACGACGCTGCCGAACTGGAAGACGACCAGTTGCGCCTCATCTTCACCTGCTGCCACCCCGCGCTGGCGCCAGATGCGCAAGTGGCACTCACGCTGCGCGAGGTCTGCGGCCTCACCACCGAAGAGATCGCCCGCGCCTATCTGACGCCTGCGCCCACCGTGGCGCAACGCATCGTGCGCGCCAAAGCCAAAATCCGGGACGCCAAGATTCCCTACCGTGTGCCAGAGGCCAATGAGCTGGCAGCGCGCATGCCCAGCGTGCTGCGGGTGCTCTACCTGGTGTTCAACGAAGGTTATTCCCCGTCGTCGGGCGCGCTGCTGACCCGTGCGGACTTGTCGCACGAGGCCATACGCCTGACGCGGCTGATCGCTGACGTGCTGCCACCGCCACCATCGGCCGAAGTCCATGGTCTGCTGGCGCTGATGTTGCTGCATGAATCGCGCCGCGCCGCACGTACCGACGACACTGGCAATCTGATCCCGCTTGAAGAACAAGACCGCACGCTGTGGCACGCCGACCTGATTGCGGAGGGATGTGCGCTGGTGGAGAAAGCCCTGCAGATGCCCAGCATTGGTCCCTACGCCTTGCAGGCCGCCCTTTCTGCGGTGCATGCCGAGGCCCAACGTGCCGAGCAGACGGATTGGGGCCAGATCGTCGGCCTCTACGACGAGCTGTTGCGGATGGAGCCCTCCCCCGTGGTTGCGCTCAACCGCGCGGTGGCCGTTGCCATGCACAGTGGGTATGCGCAGGGCATCGCGCTGGTGGATGAGCTTCTCACGCTTCCTGCCATGCAGGACTACCACCTGGCCCACGCGGCGCGCGCCGATCTGTGCCGTCGGCTGCACCGGTGGGAAGAAGCACGCGCCTCCTACCAGGCGGCCTTGGCCCTGGTGCAGTTGGAGCCCGAGCGCCGCTTTCTGGAGCGGCGGCTGTCAGAATCACAAATTGATTGAAAAATATTTTCGGTCCATGTCGAATTGGGACTGACCCGATCGACTAGTTTGTTTAAAAGCTGCCACCCACCGGCACCCAACCAAAGGACTCCCCATGCAAATCACGGTTGAAACCCTTATCCACGCGCCGGTCGCCAAAGTCTGGGCCGCCTACACCACGCCGGCCGACATCGTCCAATGGAACGCCGCGTCCGACGACTGGCACACCACCAAATCCACCGTCGACCTGCGTGAAGGCGGTGCCTTCTCGTCCCGCATGGAGGCCAAGGACGGCAGCTTTGGCTTCGACTTTGCGGGCACCTACACCAAGATCGTGCCCAACCAACGCATCGAATACGCCTTTGGCGACCGCAGCGGAACCGTGGAGTTCATCGAGGGTGCCGACGGCGTCGTCACCATGCGGTCTACCTTTGATGCGGAGACCGAAAACCCAGTGGAACAGCAGCGCTTCGGCTGGCAATCCATTCTGAACAAATTCGCTCAACACGTGGAGGCATCCAAATGAAACAGTCCGCTTTGAAAACACTGTGGGCCGCACTGGCCCTGGTAGCTGGCAGCGCGATAGCCGCCCCTGTGACCTACACCATAGACCCCACCCATACCTTTCCCAGCTTCGAGGCCGACCACATGGGTATCTCGGTCTGGCGGGGCAAAATGACCAAGAACTATGGCACCGTGGTGCTGGACAAAACCGCCGCAACCGGTACGGTGGAGATCGTCATTGATCTGACCTCCATCGATTTCGGACTCACGGCAATGAACGCCTGGGCGACTGGCAAAGACTTCTTCAATGTGGAAAAGTCACCAAGCGCCACCTACAAAGGCCACCTGGAAAAATTTGTCGATGGCAGTCCCACACAGGTGATCGGTATGCTGACGCTCAACGGCCGTACGCAACCGGTCAACCTCAGCATTAACCTGTTCAAGTGCGTACCCCATCCCATGCTCAAGCGCGAGCTCTGTGGCGCGGACGCCAGTGGCAGTTTCAAGCGTGACGCCTTTGGCCTGACTGCGGGCAAGGAATATGGCTTCAATATGGACGTCGCGTTGCGCATCCAAATTGAAGCGGTGGCGGCACAGTAGCCAGAAGAGGAGCTCGCCATGAAATACCTCTGCCTGGTCTACCTCTCCAAAGAGAAGTGGAGCGCCTGCCCTGACGCCGTGTGTTTCGAGGCCGCGAAGGGCCTGCAAACGAGCGGGCATCTGCTGGCTGCCGAACCCCTGCACCCGGTGGAAACCGCCACCACACTGCGGGTGCGCAATGGCCAACTATCCATGACCGATGGCCCATTTGCCGAGACCAAGGAACAGCTGGCGGGCTTTTACCTGCTGGAGGCCACGGACCTGAACGACGCCATCCGCCTGGCCACCAAGATACCGCCCGTGCAGCACGGCAGCATCGAAGTGCGGCCGGTGCGTGAGTTGGATGTGAGCGAACTTTCTACCTGATACAACCCGGAAAACAAGGAGCTAAACATGCAATTCATCGATGGATTTGTGGCCGCAGTACCTACTGAGAACAAGGAAAAGTACATCCAACACGCCACGATGGCCGCGCCCCGCATGACGTCGGAAGCCAACCCCATGCCCTTCGACGGCAAGCGCCTGATCTGGGGAGGTTTTCAGACGATTGTGGAACTGTGAGCCGCAAACCGACACCGGCGAACAACATCAATCCCTTGCATGAACGCGGCGGCCACTGCCAATGGTGAAACGGCTGACATCAATCCGCCCGAGGACCACGGCTGTATGTACAGCCGTGACATGTCAGCCCCCGACGCCATATCTGGGGCGCGATGTGGATGAACCCTGCAGCCCTGCCCCCGGGTGACCCGAAGAAGTAAGCTTTTTGTATGCAGCTACATATTTGATAGCTACTCAGGCTTATTTGGCGAGGGCTAGCGGCCAATTTTTCATATGACTACCATCCAAAACGGCATCTCAGCGTGCCGTTTGATTTGGGGCCCGCACCGCCTATGATGGCGGGAACTCACTTCCGGTAAGCGCCATGCGTCCCTTGGACTTGGAATTTTTCGCCGCTGACGGCGCCGTTGCGCTGTTGGAAGCTGCGGTAACAACCGCAACGCAAGCGCAGCGCCCAGCCGCGCTGGTTGCACTCGCCTGGCAATTGCGCCAGCGCGATACCCAACGTGCACTGACACTAGCCGACACGGCCGACACCTGTCTTGCCGAGGCTGGCATACCCACTACCAACCACCACCATGCTGCTCGCCTGCAACTCATCCGCGCCGAGGCGAAGTGGCTGTTTGGCGAACTGGATGCAGCCAAGACCTTGGCCCAGGACGTGCTTCAAGATCTTGCCAGCGCGCCACAGGGCTCGGCGGACGACACCCTCTTGCGCCGCGCAGATGCCCATTGGCTGCTGGCCATGGTCGCAGCAGGTCAGGGCAATCTTACGCAAGCCCATACCGATTTGGAGGCCGCCATCGTCGCGGCCACGGGCGTAGACCCGGTGCGAGTGACCATGGCGCAGGCCGCCACGACAGGCTTCCTGGCCTTTCGCGATGTAGCGGCTGCCAAGACACGCGGACTGGCCTGTTTCACCACAGACTCCACCGAACTGCACCCCGCCGCCGCCGCTGCGGTCGAGGATTTTTGGGGCCTCGTCGCGGGCCAAAGCGGCGATTACCTACAAGGCGTGCGACACTTCAGCAAGAGCTATCCCTTGTCGCTGGCCACCGGGCAGAAGCGGCGCGCGCTCGTCACCGGCACCAATATCGGCGGCAACCTCAACAGCCTGAACGACTACAAGGCCTCATTCGAATGGATGCAACGCGCGCAGGACCTGGCGCGCCCCACTGGCTGGCCGGGCTTGATCGCCCTGGCCCAGTTACAAACGGCCGAGACCCTGCGCCTGCTGGAGCGCTTTGACGCCGCTGCCGATTTGTTGCGCGAAGCGCTGGCCATGCTGGCCTCACAACCGGGCTCGCGGTATTACGCGATGGCGCTGCAATACCTGGCGGATGTCGAGCTGGACCGCAAGCATTGGGCCAGTGCGCTGGATATTTTCCGCCAGTTGGAGCAACGCGGCATCGCGGTCGGCCAGGCCGATCTGATGACCGAGGCATCGCGCGGGCAGGCCCGAGCGCTGCTGGAGCTGGGCCAGCCCGAGCCTGCTTTGCAGGCCGCACACGCCGCGTTGGCAAGCGCATCGGCCGATGCCTACCGCCGCATCGCCGCGCTGCGGGTGCTGGCCGACATCCACGCGCGGCACGCGCTGGCCGCCCCGTCCGACATGCTTGCTGCCAGCGCCACGCTGCACTACCTGCAGCAGGCGCTGGAAGCCGCGGCCACGATAGAGGACTACACCGTGCCCAGCGATTTGCTGGAGGTGCTGGCTCAGGCCTACGCCGACGGGGGCGACACGGCCAAGGCCTATGCGCTGTCCAAGCAGGCCATTGCCGCGCGGGAACGCACGCACAGCCAAGAGGCCAGCAACCGCGCTGTGGCGATGCAGGTGACGTATGAGACGCAGCGGGCGCGGGCCGAAGAACAGCACCAGCGCCAACTGGCCGAGGCCCATGCCGAGCGCGCCAATTTGCTGGAGCAGGCGAACGAGGCCTACCACGCCGTGCTGGAAAACGCACAGGACGCCATCGTGCTGACCGACAGCCATGGCCGCATCCACAACTGGAACCGCCAAGCTGTGCTGAGCTTCGGCTGGACGCGGGAAGAAGCTCTGGACAGAGACATCATCGGCATGCTGTTTCCCACCCGTTTCCGTGGCGAAGTGGGCACCACCATCACGACCCAACTGGCGATGCAACAGAACACGCCGCGCCTGGAAATCATGGCGATGCGGCGCGACGGCACGGAGTTCCCGATCGAGCTGTCGGTGACCTTTTCCACCGTGCGCAGCCAGTTCGAATGCAGCTTCTTCATCCGCGACATCACACAACGCGTCAAGGCCGCGCTGGAGATTGCAGAATCCATGGCCCGGCAACAAGAATTGGCCGATCTCAAATCGCGCTTCGTGGCCATCGCGTCCCACGAGTTCCGCACGCCGCTGGCAACCATCTTGTCGTCATCCGACTTGTTGAAGTTGTATGGCGAACGCATGGATGCGCAGGAGCGCGACGGCTGCTTCGCTTTCATCAGCGAAGCAGTGCACCGCATGAAAAACATGCTGGAAGATGTGCTACTGATTGGCACGACCGATGCCGGCGTCTCGCAGTTCAAGCCCTGCGCACACGCACTGGGTCCGTTGTGCGAATCGATTGTCGAAGAGGTGCGCCACGGCTTTGCCGACAAATCCGCAACCGTGCATCCGATTGAATTCCGCATCGCAGATCCGCTGTGCCTGGCGGACCTGGACGAGCGCTGGTTCCGCCATATCTTTGGCAACCTGCTGTCCAACGCCGTCAAGTATTCGCCCGACGGCGGCGTGGTGCGCTTTGACGCCATCGTGCAGGGGCATGCGGTGGAATTTCAGGTCGCAGACCGGGGCATTGGCCTGCCGGAGCAGGACATTCCCCGCCTGTTTGAGAGCTTCTTCCGGGCCAGCAACAGCGGCAAAATCTCGGGCACGGGCTTGGGCCTGTCCATCGTCAAGCGGGCGGTGGAGTTGCACGGTGGCCGCATCGCGGTGGCGTCTGAACTCGGCAAGGGCACGACGTTTACCGTGGTGCTGCCCTTGCGCCAAGACGCGGGGCCTATGCGCATGACAGCGGCCGCCTCACATCTACAACCGGTAGGGCCAGAAGCTCTCTTGTAGCTGGAGGCCCTTGCCCAACGTTTCACGTGTAAAGCCGGTGATGCGCCATTGGTACGGATCATGTGGGATTGGTCAGAGTAGCCAGCGTCTGCTGGCGTAAGCGACCCCATTCGAGTAGCGTTATTTGGCCAACGATTGGACAAGCCTGCACAACGGCATCTGCAATTTTAAATCACCGAGATATTTGAGCGTATACCTCCCGTGGATGAAAAAAATGCGCGTAGGATGGCAACTTTGATACCTTAAGATTGTGTTCAAGGGATTGGATAGTCCATCGACTAACCCGAGCCGCATGCTGCATGCTTGACGCTTAAAAGTGAAGGTGGCTTAACGCCTTTAGTGCATGCAAGCGCTCCTACTTTAGTAGTTGCTTGCGCTTATTGCGCCAAGACCACCAACCAATTTCGCAACAATCGTGCGGGGCTGGAGTCAATGATCTCTTGCATTTCGACGCGCCGCCCCAAAAGAGATCGTCGTTTCCATAGCCTTTTGCCAAATGGAAATATAGTCGTCTATATTCACCAAAAACTGTTGAAATTCGGTTTCTTCATTTCCACGATACAGCAGCTTTCCTATTCGAGTTACTGGATGGACGAGGAGGTAGGTTGTGATACCTATGAAGGGCTCGGGGCCTGTTGGACAACCGAAAAAAGCCCACGCAGTGATCTTTTTGGACAGGGCGCAGCTTTTCTCAAAGCTCCATTCTTTGGTATCGAAATCCCAACTATCGGCGGCAATTGCGAAGTCCGCTGGAGGCATGGCGGCCAAGAAGTCATAGTGCTGCACGGTCAAATGTTCCTGCTCCGACAGCAAGGACAGAAAGTGACTGATTCCGTTCTCCAAGGTGCCAAGGACTGCCCAACATCCATGGCAGATGGCGACAGTGGAATCAATTTGCGCATCGACCAGCACAAAATCGTGGTTCTCGGTGGACTCCATCGTCAATTCAATAGATAGGGTCGATCGCTTCATCACACCGTCTTCTTGAAGCTAATATCAAAACAAACAACGTATGTTTGCCGTGGGCGGGGCGGATAGTCGTATCAATACTTCGATTCGAAAAAGCTTGGTCCTTGCCATGTTGACTTAGACCATGCCTTTATTGGATTCAATCGGATTAGGGTTTTTTCCGAGCGTTTGAAAGACTTGTTTGTACGCCAGGCGCTGCACTGATTGCCGGACCTTTGTAAACCGCGTCGGCCTTGGCTTTGTCGGCAGCAGCCTTGTTGTCAGCCGCATCCTGTGCAGCCATTTTTTCCTGGAATGCTTTGGCCGCTGCATCGGCTGCCTTCTTCTTGGCTTGTGCTTGCGCAAGAGTTTGCGCTGGAGCCATGGCGCCGTAGAACAGACCAGAGCGCTTCATGTTGCTATTGGGAGGCGGTGGCTTGATGAGGAAAGCGGCGACATTGCCCATGTGCACTGTCTTCTTCCCGTTACTAAGATTGGTTTCGATGTCAAAACCGCCCTGGCTGTCTTCAAAGCTTTCCCAGAGGCTGCCTTCATATACCCAGGCGCCCGTGTAGGAGGAAGCGTCATTGCCACCCCCGCCTCCGCCACCTCCTCCTCCTCCCGCACCTTGGTCAGGGCAGTTACCGAATTCGTGGTCGCAGCCATGATTCTTTTCGTAGGCGGTTAAAGCGTAGGCTTGTGATGCCATCAACATCGCTGTAGCAATGATCAGAACGCGTCTTGTATGCATGGAATTTCCTTTGTGTAGTTGAATAGTGCGAACCCGCAGTGCTAAGTCTTGAACTCGGACCGAACGGTTCAATTTCGTCATTCGGTCTTTGCACCACAGCTCTCTGACATACAAGAAATGGGCCACCGAAATAAGCCAATGAAATCAACGCTTCTCATACTTTTTAGCACCCCCGTCTGTCTGCATTTCCAGACAAAATCCTGACGCCACATATGATGGAGGGCAATTGTTTACGACACGCGCAATGCGTCCAATGGATTTGCATTTTCTCAACCAAACCACTTTTGCTTTAGTGGCACATACATGAGTCAACCCTTGGAGTTCTACGCGACCGACGGTGCTGTCGCGCGACTGGAATCCGGCCTTGCAGCAGCTGTTGGCCCCGGGCACTTGCCTGCACTACTTGCCCTCGCATGGCAAATGCGCCAGCGCGATATCGGCCGGGCCTTGGCACTGGCCGATGCGGCCCAAACCAAAATGGACGCGCACGCATCGTTATACGAAGCCGAAAGCCAAAGGCGCTTTGGCGCACGGCTGCTGCTGATCCGTGCTGAGGCTAAACTTCTGTTCGGCGAGCTGGACGCCAGCACCGTGCTGTGCAACACCGCCTTGCAAGACTTTGCCGCGTGTGGCGACCCCATAGGCTGTGCCGACGCACACTGGTTGCAGTTCTCCGTCGCGCTGGGCCAAGGCAACGCGTCGGCGGCGGATGCTGCACTACGGGCCGCGACGACGCAGGCACAACGTGGCGAAGACCCGGTGCGGGTCACCATCGCTCAGGCTGCACTCGCCACCCGTCACGTGTACCGCGATGCCCCGGGCGCTCAGGAACAGTGGGCCACTTGGGCCGCACAGTTTGCAAATGGCACCAACGGCCTACACCCGGCAGCCGCTACGTGGGTCGATGATTTTTTTGCCGCCATCGCGTCGCAAAGCAGCCATTATGTAGATGCCATCCGGCACCACAGCCGCAGTTACACACAGGCTTTGGCCACCGGTCAGATCCGCCGCGCGGTTATCGTTTCCACCAATCTCGGTGTCGAATTCAGCAACCTCAACGACCACCACACCGCGCTGGAGTGGATGCAGCGGGGCATGGATCTGGCGCGGCCCCACGCATGGCCTGGCACGATGGGTGTGGCCCTGCTGCAGACCGCCGGCACTTTGCGCGAATTGGAACGCTTTGACGCGGCCCAAGGGTTGCTGTGCGAGGCCATGGTGCTGATGGCGCCGCTAGCCGCTTCGCGTAACTACGCGGTGGCATTGCGCTACCTGGGCGAAGTGGAGCTCAAGCGCGGCCAATACCCGCAGGCGCTGGCGAACTTCCAGTTGCTGGAGCAGCGGGCCACCGCGCTCAAGACCACAGACCTGCTGTGCAATGCCTTGCGCGGCCAAGCCCAGGCGCTGTTGGATCTGGGCCAGCCGCAAGCCGCGCTAGCCCAGGCACATGCGGCGTTGGTGGCCGCGCAGTCGCACACCAGCTTGCACCAGATCGACGCCTTGCGCGTACTGGCGGACATCCATGCCCGCCATCCGCAGCTTCCCGCCCCGCCCGGCATGCGCGTGGCAAGTGCCAGCCTACACTATCTACAGCAGGCGCAGGACGCGGCCGCAACGATAGAGAACTACACCGTGCCCGGCGACTTGCTGGAAGTGCTGGCCCAAGCCCATGCCGATGTGGGCGACAGCGCACAGGCGTTCGAACTGGCCAAGCAAGCCATAGCTGCGCGGCAAACCACCCATAGCCAGGAGGCCAGCAACCGCGCGGTCGCCATGCAGGTCGCGTTTGAGACCCAGCGCGCCCAGGCAGAAGAGTGCCACCAGCGCCAACTGGCACAGGCCAACGCCGAGCGCGCCGACCAACTGGAGCAGGCCAACGCGGCGTACCACGCCGTGCTGGAGAACGCGCAAGACGCCATCGTGTTGACCGACAGCCAGGGCCGCATCCACCACTGGAACCAGCAGGCCGTCATCAGCTTTGGTTGGACGCCACTGGAGGCGCTGGGCCAGGACATTCTGGTGATGCTGTTCCCCGAACGATTCCGTCGCGATGTGGGCGCCACCATCACGCGCCAGCAGACGCACAGTGAGAACACTCCCCGCCTGGAAACCATGGTGATGCGGCGCGATGGTGCCGAATTCCCCATCGAGCTGTCGGTCACATCCATGCACGTGCGTGGCGGATTCGAATGCAGCTTCTTCATCCGCGACATCACAAAGCGCATCAAGGCTGCGCTGGAGATTGCAGAATCCATGGCCCGGCAGCAGGAGTTGGCTGACCTCAAGTCGCGCTTCGTGGCCATCGCATCGCATGAATTCCGCACGCCGCTGGCGACTATTCTGTCGTCGTCCGACTTGTTGAAGCTGTATAGCGAGCGCATGGACGCGCAAGAGCGCGAGGGCTGCTTCACCTTCATCAGCGAAGCCGTACACCGCATGCGCAACATGCTGGAAGACGTGCTACTGATTGGCACGACCGACGCCGGTGTCTCGCAGTTCAACCCTTCGGTACACGCGCTGGGGCCGTTGTGCGAATCGGTGGTCGAAGAAGCGCAGCGCGGTTTTGCCGGCAACGCCGCCACTCAGCACCGCATTGCGTTCCACATCGCAGACCCGCTGTGCCTGGCGGATCTGGACGAGCGGTGGTTCCGCCACATCTTCGGCAATCTGCTGTCCAACGCCATCAAGTATTCGCCCGAAGGCGGCGTGGTGCGCTTTGCGGCCCGCGTGCAAGCAGATGAGGCGGAGTTTGTCGTGGCGGACCAGGGCATTGGCCTGCCGGAGCAGGATATTCCCCACCTGTTTGAGAGCTTCTTCCGCGCCAGCAACAGCGGCAAAATCTCGGGCACCGGGCTGGGCCTGTCCATCGTCAAGCGTGCGGTGGAGCTGCATGGGGGGCGTATCGCCGTCGCGTCCGAACTCGGCAAGGGAACTACATTTACTGTGATACTGCCTTTACACCAATTGCTATTGATTCAATAGCAAATTGTGCTTACTACACGAGGGCTGGCGGCGCAAATGGGTGCGGCAATGCAACCTCTTCACGCGCCCCCCGATCCTGTTCATCTATGACAACGCAGGCTTAAAGCCTAGCTACGTCTCCAGCGAGAACCTGAACTATGCCGAAAAGGACAGGAATACCAACGCCAACACCATGACGGCGGCCGGGGGTATCTGGATTTGCTGGAGATATGTTATCCACCTATGATGGTGAGAATTCACTCCCGATAGGCGCCATGCGTCCCGAGGACTTGATTGCCCCAAACCCAAGGCTCCAACGTGCATAACCATCTCGTGAACTCTGCGGGGCTGGAGTTCTACGCCACCGACGGCGCCGTGGCGCAGCTCGAAGCAAATCTCGCAGCGGCCAGCGAAGTTGATCGACCATCCGCACTGCTTGCCGTCGCCTGGCAACTGCGCCAGCGCGGTACTGAGCGAGCACTAGCGCTGGCCAACATAGCACAAACCAGCCTCGACACCCACCCATCCTTGCACGATAGCGAAACCCAGCGCCGCTTGCGCGCGCGGATGCTGCTGATCCGTGGCGAAGCCGCGCTGCTGGCCGGCGAGCTGAACGCCAGCAGCGCCCTGTGCAACACCGCCCTGCAAGAGTTTGCCGCCTGCAATGACGCCATCGGCTGTGCAGACACGTACTGGCTGCAGTTTTCCATCGCGGTGGGCGAAGGTAATGCCCCGGGGCAGCATGCTGCGCTGCGGGCAGTGGCCGCCGAGGCTCAGCGCGGAGCAGACCCGGTGCGCGTTACCGTCGCCCAGGCGGCATTCGCAGCCCGTGATGTATACAGTGATTCGCCCGCCGCCCAACAACAATGGAACGCTTGGGCCGCACAGTTTGCCAAGGGCACCGCTGGCATACACCCGGCAGCGGCTACCTGGGTGGATGACTTCTTTGCCGCCATCGCATCACAAAGTGGCCAGTACGTGGATGCCATTCGGCACCACAGCAGTAGTTATACGCAAGCATTGGCCACCGGGCAGATCCGGCGTGCCGTCGTCGTTGCCACCAACCTTGGTGTCGAATTCAGCAACCTCAACGACCACCACACTGCGCTCGAATGGATGCAGCGCGGCATGGACCTGGCGCGGCCCCAGGCATGGCCCGGCACCATGGGGGTGGCCTTGTTGCAGACTGCTGGTACCTTGCGCGAATTGCAACGTTTTGACGCTGCCCACGAATTGCTGCGCGAAGCCATGGTGCTGATGGCACCGCTGGCCGCTTCTCGCAATTACGCTGTGGCGCTGCGTTATCTGGGCGAAGTGGAGCTCAAGCGTAGGCAATATGCCGAGGCGCTTGCGGGCTTCCAGTTGCTGGAACAGCGCGCCACTGCGCTCAAGGCTGCAGACCTGCTGTGCAACGCCTTGTGCGGCCAGGCCCAGGCGCTGTTGGATCTGGACCAACCGCAACCCGCACTGACCCGGGCGCATGCTGCGCTGGCGGCAGCACAGTCGCACACCCTGCACCAGATCGACGCCTTGCGCGTGCTGGCCGACATCCACACTCGGCACACGCTGCCTTTACCGTCGGACATGACCGCCGCCAGCGCTGCCTTGCATTATTTGCAGCGGGCGTTGGAAGCTGCCGCCACCATTGACGACTACACCGTGCCCGGTGACCTACTGGAGGCGCTTGCGTGTGAGCACGCCAAGGTCGGCAGCCATGTCCATGCCTATCAACTGGCTTTGCAGGCCATTCAAGCCCACGACAAGATTCGCAGTACCGCGGCCCGAAATCACGCCAGTGCGATGCAGGTCAGCCACGAGTTCGAAAGAACCAAGGCCGAGGGCGAGCACCAGCGCCAACTGGCCCAGACTCAGGCCGAGCGTGGCGACATGCTCGAAAGAGCAAACGGCACTTTGGAGCAGTTGGGAAACATAGGGCGCGAAATTACGGGCAATCTTGACATGCAGGCGATCTTTGTCGCACTGGACACTCATGTGCGTGCCCTGCTGGAAGTCACTACCTTATGGATTTACCGGTTGGAACCCGATGGGCAGTCGCTAAAAATGGTGTTTGGTGTTGAGTCGGGCCACCGCTTGGGTTCACATATCACGCAGCTTGATGATCCAGAACGCAAAGCTGCTCGTTGCGCTCGCGAGCGGCAAGAAATCATGACCAGTATGGCGCCTGGCCAGGGACTCGTCTTAGAAGGCACTTTAGAAACATTAAGTCAGATGTTTTCGCCGCTAATGGTTGGTGAACGTTTGCTTGGTGTCATGACCATCCAGTCCAAAGAAACAAATGCTTATGCTGAGCGCGAGGTGGCCATTTTCCGAACCCTATGCGCCTACGCTGCCATTGCGCTGGCCAATGCCGAAGTACAGGCGCAACTGAAGGCGCAGAATGCACTCTTAAAGACCCTTTCTGGAGTAGACAAACTGACGGGGCTTGCGAATCGACTACGCCTTGACCAAGTGCTTAGCGAAGAATTGGAACGTGGCAAACGCACTGGTGCAGAGCTATCGGTTATCTTGGTCGATATTGACCATTTCAAGGCGGTAAACGACAGCCACGGGCATCAGATCGGTGATCAGATGCTGATGGCCATAGGGAAGATTCTCAATCAAAATTCGCGGCAGGTTGACCTCGTAGGTCGCTGGGGTGGGGAAGAGTTTCTTATCGTCTGCCCCGAAACGAAGCTGGCTGGCGCCTCCCTGTTGGCAGAAAAACTTCGCTGCTCAATTGCCGCCCAGGTTTTCCCGGTTGTGGGTCATAAAACCGGCAGTTTCGGTGTGGCCAGCTTGGGGGGCTTGAAAGACATTGACGATCTGATTTCACGGGCTGATGCCGCGCTGTACAGGGCAAAAAAAAATGGGCGCAACAGAGTGGAAATTGATGGTCAATCTGATGTATCGGCGGCATCGTCAAGTCAATTACCCCCGGCAAACCTAGGGGCCTGAGTTTTGGCCCAAAAGTTCGCCATCAAAAGTTCGACGTCTTGCCTGAAAACTTTTGTGCTATGCCTATGGCGCTCTTACAGGGGATGGATCTGGCAAAGTTGGAGGAAACCATAGCGCTTCACAAACCAGCTGCCTGCTGGATGATGCCGAACTTCCAGAACCCGCTGGGAAGTTTGATGCCTGAGGGCAAGAAGCGGTCCTTGGTAGCACTTCTGACCCGGCTGGGTGTACCGCTGATCGAAGACGATGTGTATGCCGAGCTGTACTTTGGGGATAAGCGGCCATTACCCGCTAAAGCATTTGACAGCGCAGGCATCGTGATGCATTGCTCGTCATTCTCCAAACGCCTGGCTCCGGGTTATCGCATTGGTTGGGCCGCGCCCGGCGAGTACGTCAAGCAGGTCATTCAGAACAAACTCATCACCACGCTGACGACCTCTGCGCCGGCCCCGCGGGGCCTTGCCAATTACCTGGATCAAGGGGGGTATGACAAACACCTGCGCAAACTCCGCCAAACTCTGTCGGACCAGCAGGTCGTCTTTTCCGAAGCCGTAGGACATTACTTTCCGCCGGGGACGCGCGCGACGCGACCTGAGGGTGGCTATTTTCTGTGGGTCGAACTGCCAGATGGCGCCGATGCCATGCGTGTCCACGAGCAGGCTCTGGCTCAAGACATCAGCGTGGCACCAGGCCCCATCTTTTCACCGACGCACGCATTCAAAAATTGCTTGCGTCTGAATTTTGGCCATGCCTGGGACGATCGCAGCGAACGCGCCATGGCCACGCCGGGAAAAATCGCCACCACCTGCTGAGATTCGCAGGCAGAGGCGATCCGGGAAGTATTAGACCTGCGTCATGCCGCCGTCGACAAGCAGCTCAATTCCGGTGATGAAGCTGCTGTCATCAGAAGCCAAAAAGACTACGGCCTTGTCAATTTCATCCGTAGTGCCGACACGGCCCAACGGGATATTGGCCACTTGTGAGGCTACGAACCCCTGCACCTGCTCTTCTGTCAGGCCCAGCAGATCGTAGACGGGCGTGGGCACCAAGCCCGGGCTGATGGCGTTGACGCGAATCTTGCGCTCCTTCAAATCGATGGACCAGCTGCGAGCAAAGTTGCGCACGGCGGCAGGCAGACATCGTGCCCCAAGACATGGTGGCCGTGGCGTGCAGCCCACCGGTCCGGTTTGTCGTGGTCGGCGCGCCATCGTATTTTCTAGACCAAGCCGGGCTGGTCTGGGTCAATGAATGGGCCGTGGCGGATCAACTTGCAGTCGGGCGCCTGCGCGAGGTGCTGGCCGCTTGGTCACCCGTACAACCCGGCCTGTGCCTGTACTACCCTAGGCATCGCAACAATCCAGCGGGCGGGCGCGCCTTTGTCGCACGGGTTTGGGAGGTCTATGGCCGCGTGCCGACCGTTCCTACAACGCTTACTGGTTGAGGTGCCTTTGCCCACGGGTTTTATGACTTGCTATCATTTTGCGAGCAAATTACGCTTATTTCACGAGGGCTAGCAGCCCATTTTGCTTAAGCCATCTGCACCGGAATGCTCGACCGCTCTTCCTTGATCCGGTTATCCGGGTTCACAAACACCAGCTTGGGCTCAAACCCCTTCACCTGGTCTTCATGCACCTGCGCAAACGCCGCAATGATGACAAGATCCCCCACCGCAGCACGCCGAGCCGCGGAGCCATTC
>NZ_JANXUQ010000222.1 GCF_025356155.1 Rhodoferax sp.
GCCGCCGGGCAGGATGCAAACCAGGCATGGAAGTAGCTGGCACGCAGCGCGCCCAGCTGCCACAGCGCTTCACCCGCGTCTGGCTGCGGCGCGGTGTCCGGCCGCCCCGTACGGGTCACAGCCTGCAACGGCGTACTGGTCGTCGAGTAGTGAAAGGTATGGCCACGCAAAGTGCCGCTGGCCAATGTCAATTGCTGCGGCCCCAGGCCCGCCAGGCGCTTGTGCATGGTCACCTCACCGGGCAGCAGACCCCATTGCGTGTGGCGTTGGCCATCCACGGTGACCAAGGTATCAAACAGCGCCATCATGCCGCCACACTCAGCCCACACGGGCTTTCCCGCGTCGATGTGCTGGGCCAAGCTGTCACGCAAAGCCATGTTGGCGGCAATGGTGGCCGCATGCAATTCAGGATAGCCACCCGGAATCCACACGGCGTCGCAGACCGGCAAATCAACATCGGACAGTGGCGAGAAGAAAACAAGCTCCGCCCCCAGTGCGGCAAGGCAATCCAGGTTGGCGGTGTAGATGAAACAGAAGGCGGCATCGCGCGCCACAGCAATCGTTTTGCCGAGCAAGGTAGGGAGTGCGGGCGACTGGGCCTTCTGCGCAGGTAAAAGAGGAGCCCGCAAAGCGGGCGGGGGACACGGAGCAGAAGGTCCGGTCGTCTGCACTCCCGGCGCAATAGGCACAGCAACTTCCGAGTCGACAAAATCCACAGCCCACCGCTGCAAATCATCCACTGTCATCCGCCCTAACGGCGTATCCGACAGTGCATCAGCAGCCGCATCCAGCCGCGCCAGAGCATCTGGCACTTCACTGGCAACCGTCAACCCCAAATGCCGCTCCGGCAACACGATATCTGCATTGCGCATCAACGCACCCATCCATGAGTCTGGGTCTTGCAGGCTTACTTGCAGCATCTCCGCATGCCGCGCACTGGCCACACGGTTGGCCAACACACCCGCCCACGGCATATCGGCCCGGTAGTGCTGCAGGCCAAACGCCAAAGCGCCAAACGTGCCCGCCATGGCAGAGGCATCCACCACGGCCAGCACCCGCAACCCGAAGCGTTGCGCCAAGTCCGCCGCACTGGGCTCGCCGTCAAACAGCCCCATGACACCTTCAACAATGATCAGGTCCGCCTCAACGGCTGCGGCATGTAGCCGCGCACGGCAATCCGCCTCGCCCGTCATCCACAGATCCAGCTGGTAAACCGCCGCGCCGCTAGCCAGGCTGTTCCAATACGGGTCCAAAAAATCCGGCCCGCACTTGAACACGCGCACCCGCTTGCCCTGGCGCGCGTGCAGCCGCGCCAAGGCACTGGTCACCGTGGTCTTGCCCTGGCCTGAAGCCGGGGCAGCGACCAGAATGGCGGGACAGGCTGCGAGCGCCATGGGCTTACAGGGCCCAGTTCAAGGACACAAACACATTGCGGCCAGGCGTGGAGTAGGCGTTGGCCAGCATGTACTTTTCATCCGTCACATTGTTGAGACGGGCCAGCACCGACACATTTTTCTGCAGCTTGTAGTTCAAGCCCAGGTTGACCACGGTGTAGCCGGGCAGCACGTCGCGTCCGCTGAAGGCCAGGTTGTTGTCTTCGCGGTCGCTGGAGACCTTGACCTCGCCGAACAGGCTCACATCGCCAAACTGGTGGGTTGCGCGTGCGTTGAACACGTTGCGCGCCACGCGCACCAGCCGCAGGTCGTTGGAGGCAGGGTTGGTCGAGTACGAGCGCGGGTCCGCATAGTCATACGACAGCGAATAGCTGCTGTCGCCAGATTGCAAACTTGCACTGAGGGTAACGCCGCGCAGCACCGCCAGCGAACTTTGCGCATTGGTGGACGGCACGATGAAACCCTGAATGTCGTTGTTGTACACCACGGCGCCCATGGACACATCACCCGCGTGGTACTTCAAGCCGACCTCGGAGCCGCGGTTGCGCTGCGGCACCAGTGCAGTATTGCCAAAGCCGGGGAAGTACAGCTGGTTAAAAGATGGCGCCTGGAAGCTGGTGCCCACGCTGGCTACCGCGCGCACCGTTTCCGTGACGCGGTAACCACCCGAAGCCGACCAGTTGTTGAAGCTGCCAAACTGCGAGTTGTCGTCATTGCGTGCTACGAACAGCGCATTCCACACCGGGCGGTTGAAGGCATAGGAGACCAAGGCACTGCGCACGTCGCGGCTGGTGACCGTGTAGGCGGTGGAACTGTCCACGCTTTCGTTGCGGTTCTCCAGCATCACAGACAACACGTCTTTGTCCAGTGCGAAGTCGTTCTGCCATGTGACCTGGCGGCGGCTGGTGTTGAACTTGGAATTGCCACCCCACGCGCCGTCGGAAATGCGGAAGTAGTCACCCAGAGACTGTTCATCGCTGTTGCCAACCGTCAACGCGGAATGCCACTGTGGCAACCACTGCGCATCCCATTTGAAGGTGGCGTTGTTCAGATAGATTTTGGAGCGCGCGTCGGTGGTCGCTGCTGTTAGCTTGAGCGGGTTGGGCGACGGGGTGGAGTCAAACTGGTACTCGTTTTCGTTGTGCAGCAGGCTCAGGCTCAGCGTGTTTTCACGGTTCAGCTTGGCGGTCAACTTGGCATCCACGCTGGAGGAATTAAAGCCGTCCTCATCCGGGTTGTAGCTGCTGGCTGCGGGGTTGGAGATCACGCTGATGCCGGTGGCCTTTTCACGCGAGAAGCCCAGGCTGTAACCCCAGATACCGCTGGTGCCGCGCACGGAGGCACCCGCTTGCTGCTGGCCGTCGGTGCCACCACCGATGTTGGCATCGGCCTGCAGACCCGGACCGGCTTCGCGGGTGAAAATCTGGATCACGCCGCCCACGGCATCAGGGCCATACAAGGCCGACGCAGGGCCACGCAAGACTTCAATGCGCTCAATGCGCGACAAGGGCATATTCTCAAATGAGGCACCACCCGATGTGGCCGAACCCACGCGCACACCGTCGATCAGTACCAGGGTTTGCGAGGTGCTGGCACCGCGCAGAAAAATGCCGGTGGTGGAACGGTAGCTGCCGTTTGTCGTCATCTGCACACCGGGCAACTGGGACAGGATGTCGCGCAGCGACGACTGGCCAGCCAGCTCCAATGTGGCACGGTCAATAACGGACACATCGCCAAGGACGTCGGTAATGGGAGTAGCAACGCGGCTGGCCGTGACCACCGATTGCGGTAATTGAACCTGGGCGTGGGTAGGGAATGCAGCGGCCAGAGCCAGCGATAGCGTGGCTAGGCGCACACAAGAAGTGCTTTTTTTCATAGTAGTAGAGGAAACTCGTCGACAAGGAGCCCTCGCCGTCTTCCCCGACAGCGCATGGGCATCACGGTTGCACGCAAGCATGCAACCACCGTATTGGCCGGTATCCGGGCTGGTGGAGCAACTCCCATCGCCTTCCCAGGCGCGTGTTCAAGGCGTCCAGTGGCTGTGATGGGAGCGAAATCGCGGAGCGACTCGTCCACTTACCGTTGCGGGGGCAGCGCAGGTTAGGCTGTGGCTGAGACCAGCTTGCCCTCCTGCTTCCCGTTGAACTGCAGCGTGTGAACCACGCCGCGAGAACCAACGCCGGAATTTTACGTCAGTTTGCTTGGCTAAACCCTACAATGCGCAGTCTATGGCGAACCAGAACCACATCGACCAAATAGCCGAGCGCGTTGAGCGCCTGTTGGTGCGTTACGCTGAGTTGCAACGCACCAACGTGCTGCTGAGCAACCAGGTGGAGGCGCTGACGCATGAGCGCGACACGCTCAAGTCCCGCCTGAACGCAGCGCGCGCCCGGGTCGACGCTTTGCTGGACAGATTACCGGATACGTCTACGACTGCGGTGCAAAAAGACCCATCATGAAACAGCTTGAAGTTCAAATCATGGGGCAAACCTATTTGCTGGGTTGCCCTGAAGGCGGAGATGCCCGCCTGCTCGAAGCGGTGGAGCGTGTAGACACCGCCATGTGCAAAATCCGCGACGCGGGCAAGGTCCGCGCCCGCGACCGCATCGCCGTGCTGGCCGCGCTGAACCTGGCATTTGATGTGCCGGATCGCGCAACTGCAGCCCCTGCCACAAGCACCCCGGGTTTGCCGGACACCGATGTTGGCACCCCGGCACGTGCTGCTGGCGACACACCCCGATCAGCCGAGCACAACCCCGACTCCGACGTCTTGCTGATCTCTTTGTTGGAACGCCTGGACGAAGCACTCAGTGAAGACGGCAGATTGATCTAATTATCCGAATTGCGGAGCGCCGAAAGGCCTACAATTCACCTTGTCTGCAGTGCTCACCGGGCTTTATATTTCCTTGTACCAATGCTCTTAGAGCCCGGGCCTGGAACATCGCCTCGCTGGCGTGATCATCTCGCGTAGATGAACCCAAGGCTTGCGCTGACCTAGCCCACCTGAACCATGGTTCAGGATGCCGGTCCGGTGGCATTTGCAGACACCTATTTCTGCGCCCATGCTTGAACCCCTCCTGATTGTTGAACTGGCCACGCTGGGCTTGGCCACCGGCTTTTTAGCCGGCTTGCTGGGCATAGGCGGCGGCATGCTGATCGGGCCGTTCATGACCATCATCCTGTCGAGCCTGGGCGTGCCGGCCGACCTGGCAGTCAAGATGGCGATCGCCACATCGATGGCCTCCATCATGTTCACGTCGATCTCCAGCGTGCGCGCCCACCACAGGCGTGGCGCCGTTCGGTGGGATATCGTCAAAGGCCTGGCGCCCGGCATTGTGATTGGTGCAATGGTTGCCAGTGCCGGAGTCTTTGCATTGCTCAAAGGCAGCTACTTGGCCCTATTTTTTGCCGCGTTTGTGGGCTTCTCCGCCACACAGATGTTCCTGGACAAAAAGCCCAAGCCGAGTCGACACATGCCTGGTACGGCGGGTCAAATTGCGGCAGGTGGTCTCATTGGTTTTCTGTCGGGGCTGGTGGGTGCTGGTGGTGGCTTCATCAGCGTGCCGTTCATGGTGGCGCACAATATTTCCATCATCAATGCTGTAGCCACCAGTGCAGCACTGGGCTTTCCGATTGCGTTGGCCAACACCGTGGGCTATGTGGTCAGCGGTGCGTCGCTGCCCGACCTGCCGCCCCACTCCTTGGGCTATGTGTGGCTGCCCGCCTTGGCGGTGATTGCCAGTTGTAGTGTGTTTACTGCGCCACTAGGCGCCAAGCTGGCACACCGCTTGCCAGTGGACCGGTTGAAGAAGATTTTTGCGGTGATTCTGTACGGATTGGCGGGCTACATGCTGTGGAAAGGTCTGACTGCGTCGTGACGCAGCGGGGGCAAATACCAAGAAGTCAATTGGCCGAAAGCCCCATCGGCAAGGTCGCATAAAGCTCTTCAAAATCCGCCGCAGGCAAACCGGGCGAGCACAAGAACCCCTGAAAAGCCTCGCACTGCAGGCCGTGCAAAAAGTCGCGCTGGGCTCCGGTTTCCACGCCTTCAGCAACTACGGCCATCTTGAGCGCACGCGCCATGGCGATGGTGGCACCCACAATCGCGCGGTCTCCCTCGTCATCGGGCAGACCCATCACAAAGGCGCGGTCAATCTTCAGCTTGGAAATAGGAAATTTCTTCAGGTAAGCAAGGCTCGAATAGCCGGTACCAAAATCGTCAATCGCAAGGCTCACGCCCAAGGCCGCCAGTGCCTGCAACCGAGACAGGGTTTCGTGGATGTCCTTGATCAGAATGGACTCGGTCAGCTCCAGCTCCAGCAGCGTCGGGTCCAGGCCGGCATCGCGAATGGCATTGTCCACGCGCTCGACAAAATCGCCCTGCTGAAATTGCAAGGCCGACACGTTGACCGACACGATGACGGGCCGACCTGACACTTGCCACACCATGGCTTGGCGCACGGCTTCGGCCATGACCCAGTTGCCGATAGTGATGATGAAGCCAGACTCCTCCGCCAATGGGATAAAGGTGGCGGGCGACACATTGCCCAGGTCTACATCGCGCCAACGTATCAGGGCCTCAACACCCAGCAAACGCCCGTCCATCAGCGAGATTTGCGGCTGGTAATGCAGCCTGAACAGCCCCTGCTCCATGGCCAAGCGCATCGCGTGGTCCATCTTC
>NZ_JANXUQ010000256.1 GCF_025356155.1 Rhodoferax sp.
CACTGTCACTATCAACGCCTCCACCGGCGCCTACACGTACACGCCCACTGCGGGCTACACCGGTACCGATACGTTCACCTACACGCTGACCGACAAGGACGGCGATGTCGCCACCGCCACTGCCAATATCACCGTGGGCTCTGCCCCACCCACTATCTCAGTCTCCAACATTAGTGTGCCCGAAGGTGGTGGTTATGGCGTATTTACTGTGAGTTTATCCAGCGTCTCAGCCACGGGCACAGCGTTTAATTTAGTGCTGGCGAATGGCACAGCAACCGGCGCGGGCACTGACTTCGGCTCAAGCTCTGGCACAAACTTGCAAGTTTCCACCGACGGCGGTGGAACATGGTTCAACGCGACCACCGCAACGATTGCTGCTGGGTTAACTTCCATACTGGTAAGAACGCCTATTATTCAAGATGCGTTAATTGAGGCGGATGAGACTTTTACCTTGACAGCGACGCGCACAGCCGGTACGACCACGAACATCAGCGCGACAGGGACGGCTACTATCGTTGACGATGAAGGCTCAATCGTCACGTTAGCATCAACAACTACCGTGATTACGACATCTGGATTGCATGGCGAGTTCTACGGGTACAACGAAGTTACGACCAAGGGCAACAACGTCGGCGCGGGAGACACGACTGTAGGGAATGCAGACCACGTATCCGATCTGGTGACTATCATCAACTTGCGACAAGGCAGTAGCATCGTCGGGACTGGTCTATCAGCAAATGCTGCCGCTTCAGACGCGACGTGGAACGCAACCAACTTTAACTATGGCGTGTCACCCGCAGTCACGGGTAACTTGGGCTCTAACCCAACCATCGCCAGCGGAAATACTGCAATTACCTCGGGCGCGTTGTACAACTTCCTAGGAGCATCGAACACTGGGAACAACACCTCAACGTTAAAAACTACAAGTACATTTGGCAATACGACCGACTCGATGATTCGGTTCGCGGGTTCGGCCTATTTCGATGGGGGCACATACAACTTCCAAGTTCGTGCAGATGATGGCTTCAGTGTTCGGATAGACGGTGTAACAGTATTTGAATTCGATAACATTCAATCACCAACTACACGAACCTCAACACCGGTCAACATCGACTCAGGACTCCATACGGTCGAAATCTTGTATTGGGAACAAGGCGGCAATGCTGAACTTCAAATTGCATACAAACTCAGCTCAGCGGCAAGTTACACATCGCTGAGTTTGGACAATATCGCACTATTCCAAAACTCCGAAGTCCCCACGCTAACAAACTTGCAGGACATCGTTGAAAGCTCAACTAACGGGCAATACTTGATTCGAACTGGGCAAGACTTTACTGGCACCAGCAAAAATGATGTGATTACAGGCAGTGATGGTCGCGACATCATTGACGGTGGAGCCGGCAACGACACGTTGACCGGTGGAACCGGAGCAGACACTTTCCGATGGCAACTATCGGACCGCGGTGTAGCGGGTACGCCGGCCAACGACACGGTTACAGATTTCAGTTCGCCGGCGTTCAAGTCTGGTGGCGACGCATTAGACCTGCACGATTTGTTGCAAGGTGAAAATCACGCTTCTGGGACTGGAAATCTCGGCAACTATCTCCACTTCGAAAAGTCAGGCACCAACACCATTGTTCACATCAGTAGTGTGGGCGCCTACTCAGCTGGTTTCAATGCAACGTCTGATGATCAGACAATTACCCTCAACGGTGTTGACCTAACAACCACTGGTAACGATCAAGCGATCATCCAAGATCTATTGACTAAGGGGAAACTCATAGTGGATTAACTTCACGGGCGTAAAAAACGGTGACAGACCAAAAACTGACACCGGATTGCTGGCGTGCAAAGCTTTCACAAGGGATCGTTTAGCCCTGACTCAATTGCAGGTTGCAAGAACAATTTTCAGAAAGTAGGCTCACTCACCGCCGGTCCGGTCGCACCATCAAAGCCCAAAGGCCCTAGCGCATGGAGGTCTGCAAGGCTGGTAACGCCTTCGGCAATGACTTTCAAGCCAATGCTGTGCGCGATGGTCGACAGGCCCTTCAAAAAGGCCTGATTGCCAGCATTGCCATCGAGGCCACGGACAAAACTTCCATCAACTTTCAGATAGTCCAAGCCAAGATCGTGCAAGCGCCCGATCTCGCTGAACTGGCGTCCAAAGTGCTCCAGCCCCAGCTTGCACCCTATGCCGCGCAGATCAACACACAATGCTTTGAACGCGTCGAAATGCGACAGTGCACCGGACTCCGCCACTTCAAGCCATAAGCGCTGCGTACCCGAGCGGCGTTTCAGCAAACGCTGCAGGTCTGCACGGAATTCCGGCAAATAAATCGAACTGGCCGACAGGTTGATGGCGAGGCCTGTGAGCTGCGGTTTGGCCTCCAGTTCATCCAACCCTAGCGCAACAGCGGCCAAATCCAATTGCGGCGTCAATTTGAGCCGCTCAGCCACGGGCAAGAACTTGCCAGCGGGTTGCCACTCGCCCCGTTCGTCAAACATCAGCCGCAGCGGGCACTCGCGGTGCACCAGCTTGCCGTCCAATGACATGACAGGGAATGACACCAAACGCACCCACTTCTGATTCAAAGCGCGCTGTATCAGTCTGGACCATTCTTCCGTGCTCTTGGGCGCATCATCACCCGCATGCAGATCAACCACCTTCAAACCGCTAGGACCAGCTGCCTCCACAGCAGCCAGCGCCATGTCGACCTGTGCCAGGATTGTGTCCATTTCCACCCCAGGTGGAAAATGCCCACAGCCCAACCACGTGCTGGGTCGGTCCGGCAAGTATGCCGCCGCTTCATTGGTCAACGCACGGAATAGTTCATCAGCAACCTCTTGGGGAGATGACAGTGCGGGCACCAGCATCGCAAAATCAGCGCCATTCAGTCGGGCCGCCAGAGCTTCCGGGTAGCGTTCAGACACAGACACCAGACCACGCCCGAAAGCGCGCAGCAACTCATCGGTATCCTTGCGACCCAGAGACTGGTTGACCGCCGCCAGATTGGCAACCCGAGCAATAAAAACAGCCCCCCCGGCAGAGTGTTCGGCCTGAACGGTATCGCGCAAGCGGGACATGAAGTTGCTACGGTTTGCCAACCCCGTCAGGGTGTCGCAGTTGGCTTCGCGCCGCACGCCTTCGAGCCGCGTGGCCTCGTCGTCAAACATGGTCTTGAGCCGCGCCACGGTCACGTTCATGGCGTTTGCAAGCTTCTTCAATTCCGGAACGGACGGCTCTTCCATGGTCACGAAGCGCCGCTCGGTAATAGCCTGTGCCTGGTCGATCACCGCATTCAAGGGGCGGCGCAGTCTGCGCAGCACCAGCGTGGCCATGTATCCACCAGCCAAACCTGCCAAGGACAGAGCCAGTACCATTTCTTTCGCGCTCTGCCATAACGCAGCGTACGCAAAGCGACTTTGGCTCACCAAGGTCACAGTGCCAAATTGTTTCCAGCCGCTGGAGATTTGTGCCTGCCCGGCTTGAGCATGGATGGGCAACAACTGCGCAAACCATGACGGCGCTCCCAGGTCCGCATCGGACCCAACACGCTCCGACATGGTTTTGCCCTGTGGGTTGGTCACCCGGACCAACTCATAGTGGCCTCCATCGAACAACGAGGACACCACCAGATCCACCGTTACTTCGTCCGGATTGCTTTGGCTCAAGGACAAGGCCAACGCGGTTGCGTTGTCGGTGTTTTTGATGGAAAGCTGGGATTCCAAATACGCGCGTGCGCTCAGCATGGACACGAGCAAGCTCCCAGTCAGTGCCATCAGCGTACTGGCAATAATGGCAAGCCATAGTTGGCGAAACATTGACATTTTCAACTTCCTTTTATGTGTTTCGGTATCACTCGAAACCTTCAGCGCGTGCACGTTTCAACAAATCTTCCCACCGCGACAGCCGCCCCGTTCCGGCAGCCGGCGTCGCGTCTTTGCCGGAGACCCCAGTAAAAATACCTTCGCTGTTGAAGCTAAACACGGGCACCAAATCGGGCCGACGCGATGCGGGGCGAATATCACCTATCAAATTGTCCAGCACCATGGGCTCTGCTTCAGGCTTGGCGTAATAGGCCAAAACCATATGGGCCTGCAAAGCCGCGCTGTCTGACGAACCTGTCTTGGCCCGTACGTAAATCAGCCGCAACTTACTGGATTCGATACCCATCTCTTTCAGCGTGAAGTATTTGGCGATCACAAAATCTTCACAGTCGCCGGCGCCCTTGCCCAGCGTTTCAAGCGGAGTCGCCCAGTAATCTTCCTGGCCCCAGACCGCCATATCGTCACCAAACGTGATTTGGCGGTTGAAAAAGTCGTTGGTCCTCTTCAAACGGTCTGCGTCGCCAACCGCTTTGTTGTTGACAACAAGGCTTTGCCAGGCGCTAAATCGGGTGGTGACGCCAGCGCCCCAGCGTTGCGTCAGAGAGGCCAGCAAGCGCTCAAAATCCACGCCCCCATATGCGGCCTGACCCGACCAGACTGCACAGACGCACAACACCGCGCCGAGCACTTTGGCCAAACGGGTTCGTGCAAGCGGTGTAGGCGTCACGTCAAATCAACAAGCACAACGGTGTTGGTATTAAGTTGTAACATTTTGTGTATTTTTTCACACAAGGCCTTATTTTTAAAACGTCCTCGCCCACACTCGCTCAAGTGCTCGCAATTTCCTAGCAGAATACTTCACTATCTATACTCGGCGAACACTAGCACAGTCCGTCACCGGGCTCGCCTCCGCCCGATTGCAAACAATGACAGGAAGAAATCCAACTTATGAGCAAGCTCACCCGCATCAGCTACGCAGTCCTGATAGCTACCGCAGGTTTCAGCCAGTGGGCAGCAGCAGACGCATCCCCCGGCACCCTGAAAGATGCGGTTGAGCGGGCCATATTGCAGAACCCTGAAGTCAAGCTGCGTTTCCACAACTTGGAAGCGGCCAAGGCCGATCGCCAGGCCGCGCAGGGCGGATGGTTTCCCCGCATCGACTTAGAGGTTGCAGGCGGCACTTATGAAACCAAGACCCCATCATTGGCATCTACGCTGGGCTACAACGGCAACCGAGCGTCATTGCAATTGCGCCAAACCCTGTTCGACGGCTTCGCCACGCTGCACGAAACACGCCGCCTGAGCTATGCGCAACAAACCGCCTATTTCGAATTGCTGTCGGTCAGCGACCAAACAGCACTCGAAGTAGCGCGCGCCTACCTGGATGTGTTGCGTTACCGCGACTTGCTCCAACTGGCCGCAGACAACTTCACCACGCACCAGGAGGTACACGACCGCCTGAGCCAGAAGGTAACGGCTGGCGTAGGCCGCAAGGTGGATCTGGAGCAGGCCGCCGGACGTATGGCGCTGGCCGAGTCCAACTGGCTGACCGAATCCAGCAACTTGCACGACGTATCCGCACGCTACCAACGGCTGGTGGGAGACCTGCCTGCCGCCAACCTTGCCGTAGTCGAACCCATGGCAGGCGCCGTGAGGGCAGGCAAGGGTTTCATGGCGGATGCCATCCGCTCCAATCCCGACTTTCTGGCCGCGGTCGCCACCATCCGCGGCTACCGCTCCGACAGCAACGTACGCCGATCCGCCTATGCACCGACGGTTGAATTGCGCGCACGCCAGAGCATGGAGAAGAACCAAAGTGGCATAACCGGCGACTACCGGGACAGCGCCCTGGAGGTCGTACTGAGCTACAACCTGTACCGTGGCGGTGCGGACAAGGCCCGGGTTATCCAGCATGTAGCCAAACTGGGCAGCGCCTTCGATTTGCGTGACAAAGCCTGCCGCGACGTTTGGCAAACCGGTGAAATTGCGTTCAACGACTCACAACGTCTGGCTGCACAGATCAAGCTGCTTAGCCAGCACGAACTCTCCACATCAAAAGCACGCACGGCCTACCAGCAGCAGTTCGATATCGGCCAACGCTCCTTGCTGGACTTGCTGGATACCGAAAACGAGCTGTACCAGGCCCGCCGCGCGCTCGCCAATGCTGAATATGACCTGCAGTTATCGTCGATACGGGTATTAGCCGCATCAGGCTCCCTGCTCAGCACACTGAAGCTGCAAACCCTTACCAGGGAAGCTCCTGACGCATCGGGCAACGCCGAAGATGGTGACGAACTGATGCAATGCAGCAATGAAGTCCCCGTAAGCCCCACGCTGGACCGCACCTTCAACTCGCGCCCTGCGTCCCTGCCCGCTGATCCCGCCAAACCTCTGGTTGCTGCGGTGCCAGTGGTCCCACCTGCGCCCGCACCCAACGCGGACTGTGCCCAGTTGCCCCAAGCAGTCGAAGCCTGGTTGAAGGCTTGGAACCGCAAGGATGTAACCGGCTACCTGGGCGTTTACTCAAGCAACTTTGTACCCGGCAACGCCATGGACCGCAAGCAGTGGGAGGCCATGCGCACCAACCGCATCAGCAAACAGGGCGACATCCAGATCACCATCGGAAAAGTAACCGCGTTGCGCTGCAATGCCAAGGCGGCAGAAGTCGCGTTCTCGCAAGAGTACGGGTCGGCCAGCTACAAGGATTCCGTCGACAAAACCCTGGCGCTGGAGAACGTACAAGGCGCTTGGAAGATCACCCGCGAAACAGTGACCAAGGGCCGCAGCTACTAGGAGGTAGCCCCTCGCTCCACCGCTTCGCGGGTCGCTGCCCCGCTAGCGTAGGAAGCCGACCAGTGTCAGCAGTCCGATCAGCACAGGCTGGTGCACCATGTACCAGCTCAGGCTCCAACGCCCCAGCCAGGATAGCGGTGCCAGCGGCAAGCTGCTGACAATCTGGTCTGAGCGCACCATCCAGCCCCGCGCCAGCACCCATTGGCCAGCGGCCATGCCCCACCACATGACACCCAACCACGGCAGTATGGGTACGTAATCTTCGGTGATGGGTTTGTGGCTGGTCAGTCCCAGCCAGTTCAAGCTTTTAAGATCCCATGCATCTGCAAACGGCAACCAGGCGTGTACCTGCGGCGCATACACACCCAGGCTAACCATAACCAGCCCCGCAGGCCACAACCAGCGCCCCCACGACGCGGTGACCCTGCACACCAACAGCATCACCGCCATGCCATGCAACACGCCAAAATAAATCCAACTATTGGGAAACATCAGCGCCGA
>NZ_JANXUQ010000260.1 GCF_025356155.1 Rhodoferax sp.
CCTGACCACGCCCGGCGCGGCCGTGGGCGGCGGCCATGCGGGCTACAAGGTCTACCCCTGCAAAGATGGCCGGGTGGCGGTAGCGGCGCTGGAGCCACACTTTGCCGCAGCATTGGCGGCGGCCGTAGGGCTCAAGGCGTCCCACATCATGGCCATGTTCGCTCCGGAGAACCACGCAGCAATCGCTGCCTTCTTGTTGACACAGACGCGCAAACAACTGGATACGCTGGCTGCGGAGAAAGACATTCCCTTACATACCCTCCCTCCCACCTGAGCACGCCAACAAAGCGTGACCGAAACCGCCCAAGAGGCAGTATTTATTGTGATTGACAATAGACCGACCGGTCTATAGACTTCGTCACATGCCACTCAAAAAACCGGAAACATCCGCACCAGAAAACGCCACCCCCACCCCCACCCGTGACCGCCTGATTGCCGCCATGCAGGGTGCCTTGCAAAACAAGGGCTACCACGGTGTGGGGCTGAAGGAATTGTTGGAAGTGGCCAAGGCACCCAAAGGCGTGCTGTACCACCACTTTCCCGGCGGCAAGGCCGAACTGGCCGTGGCCAGTATTGAAGTGGTCGTGGCGCAACTCTCCACAGGCCTGGACAAGCTGACAAAGCGCAACGCTGACGTCGTGCAGGCGCTGGAAGCATGGATGGGCTCAGCGCAAAGGGCGCTGGCCATCAGCGGCTACGAGCGCGGCTGCCCTCTGGCCACCATCGCGCTCGAATCAGGGCCGGACGACATCGCCATCCGCCAAGCGCTGGCCAAGGGCTTCGCCGCCATACGCGAGCGCCTGGGCCGCACGCTGCAGCATGCGGGCATCGAAGCAACCCGCGCCCACAACCTCGCAGCCCTTACCGTGTCGGCATACGAAGGCGCACTCGTGCAGTCCCGCGTGGCCGGCAATGTCGACGCCATGCAGGCCACATCCCAGGCTTTGTTGGATCTGGTACGACTCAGCCTGCCAACCGCCCCCACAGGAGAAAAAGCATGAGCACCCACGCCAACCCTAAGCCGCAAACCCTGACGCTGCAAACGGACGACGGCTACCCCATCACCGCCCTGCGCTACGCGGCCACCGGCCCGTTGCGTGGCAACCTCGTGGTGGCCGGTGCCACCGGTGTGCCGCAGTTGTTCTACAAAAAATTTGCCGTCTATGCCGCAGCCCAGGGCTACACCACGCTGACGCTGGACTACCGCGGCATCGGCCTGTCCAAACCGGCGACGCTGCGTGGCTTTCGCATGCACTACCTGGACTGGGCGCGCCAGGACCTGGGCGCTGCAGTCAGCGCCATGGCCAGCGACACGGTGCCGCTGTTCATGATTGGCCATTCCTTTGGCGGCCACGCCTTTGGCCTGCTGCCCAACCACCGCAAAGTGGCGCGCTTCTACACCTTTGCCACTGGCGCCGGATGGCATGGCTGGATGCCCGCGCTGGAGCAGTTCAAGGTGCAGGTGATGTGGCGCATCCTGGGGCCCTTGATGACCCGCTGGAAAGGCTATCTGCCGTGGAGCAAGCTGGGCATGGGCGAAGACTTGCCGCTGGGCGTCTACACCGACTGGAAACACTGGTGCAGCTATCCCCGCTACTTCTTCGACGACCCCGCCATGGGCGCCCAAGTGCAAGACCTGTTCGATGACGTGACCACACCCATCGTCGCGGCCAATGCCACAGACGACCTGTGGGCACCACCTGCATCGCGCGACGCCTTCATGGCTGCCTACCGCTACACCAACCTGCAGTCCGTGGATATAGACCCCAAGGGCCGCGGCCTGGGTGCCATTGGCCATATGGGTTACTTCCGCCGCCAGGCCCAACCGCTGTGGGATGACGCGCTGCGCTGGTTTGGTGAACACCGCAAACCTGCCTGACCCCCATGCAAGCTAATGCCACCGACCAAGCCTTTTCCACGCTGGTCCACAGCCGCCGCAGCGTGCGCGACTTCCTGCCCACGCCCATTCCACAAGCCTTGCTGGACGCCGTGTTGGCCGACGCCAATGCATCACCTAGCTGGTCCAACACCCAGCCCTACCGCATTGCTATCGCGTCGGGCTCGGTGCGTGACAAGCTGCAAACCGAACTCACAACCCGCTTCGACAAAGGCATGGCCGCGCAGCGCGGTGGCTGGCTGGGCAAGCTCAGACTGCTGGCCACGCGCGATGGCCTGCCCGATGGGGATTTCGCCACCCATTTCGCGTACCCCGCAGACTTGCAACCCCGCCGCCGCGCCACCGGCCACGGCCTGTATGAACTGCTGGGCATAGGCCGCAAGGACCACGCCGCGCGCGAGGCGCAAATGCGCAAGAACTTTGAATTTTTCGGCGCACCGACCGCCATCTTTGTGTTTGTGCACAGCGGCCTGCGCGAATTCTCGGTGCTGGACGCCGGCATCTATCTGCAAACGCTGATGCTGTCGGCCCACGCGCAGGGCCTAGGCACCTGCGCCCAAGGCGCCCTGGCCACCTGGGCTGGGCCGGTGCGCGCGGCATTTGATGTTCCCAAGCATTACAAGTTGATCTGCGGGGTGTCGATGGGCTATCCGTCGGACCACCCGATCAATGGTTTCAACCCCGGGCGCAGTGTCGCCAAGGAACTGTTGCTGCAGCAAACGCTACAAATTAGATAGCGCATAGCGCATATTCCACGAGGGCTAGCGGCCAATTTTCCAAACAGCATGTGGCTGGAAACGCCGTGGGGCCGCCGGCAAACCCTCCACTGAACCGCTTGCCTTAGCGCGGCTTGCGTGGCAACTTGGATGCCACCACACGCCCCGATCCGTTGTCACGCGGCGGCAGGCCGGTGTGGCGGGTCAGGATTTGGCCCTTCACCGGTTGAGTCGGTTGCGTCGACTTGAAGGGTTTGGCCGGCGCGGCGGCCGTCGAATTCTTCTTGCGCGCGCTCTGGTAACCGCCATCGCCCAGCGGCTGAAAGGTCGGAATCAGGTGGTGTTTGCCATTGCCGACCAGGTCGGCCCGACCCATGGCCTTCAAGGCCTCACGCAACAGCGGCCAGTTGTTGGGGTCGTGGTAGCGCAAAAAGGCTTTGTGCAGGCGGCGGCGTTTTTCACCGCGAACAATGTCCACCGTCTCGTCATCACTCTCTGCCGTGCGGTGGATCTTGCGCAGCGGGTTGCGCCCGCTGTGGTACATGGCCGTGGCCGTGGCCATCGGGCTGGGGTAGAAGGTCTGCACCTGGTCGGCGCGAAAACCGTTCTTCTTCAGCCAAACGGCCAGGTTCATCATGTCTTCATCGGTGGTGCCCGGGTGGGCGGCGATGAAGTAGGGAATCAGAAACTGCTTCTTGCCGGCTTCCAGCGAATACTTCTCGAACAGGGTCTTGAACTTGTCGTAACTGCCAATGCCCGGCTTCATCATCTTGGTCAGCGGACCAGCTTCAGTGTGCTCGGGTGCGATCTTCAGGTAGCCCCCGACGTGGTGTTGAACCAGTTCCTTGACGTATTCAGGGCTCTTGACTGCCAGGTCATAGCGCAAGCCGGAGCCGATCAGGATTTTCTTCACACCGCGCAGCGCACGGGCGCGGCGGTAGATCTTGATCAGCGGGCCGTGGTCGGTGGTCAGGTTCTGGCAGATGCCGGGGTAGACGCAGCTGGGCTTGCGGCAGGCGGCCTCGATCTCGGGGCTGCGGCAGCCCAGGCGGTACATATTGGCCGTGGGGCCGCCCAGGTCAGAAATGGTGCCGGTAAAGCCCTTGACCTTGTCGCGGATGTCTTCCACTTCTTTAATGATGGATTCTTCGGAGTGGCTCTGGATGATGCGGCCCTCATGCTCGGTAATGGAGCAGAAAGTGCAGCCGCCAAAGCAGCCGCGCATGATGTTGACGCTGAAGCGGATCATTTCCCAGGCGGGGATCTTGGTTGCGTGGTCGTGGCTGCCGTTCTCATCCGCGTAGCTGGGGTGCGGGCTGCGGGCGTATGGCAGGTCGAACACAAAGTCCATCTCGGCCGTGGTCAGCGGTATCGGCGGTGGCGTGATCCACACGTCACGCGCCGTGACGCCCTCGCCATGCGCCTGCACCAGGGCGCGGGCATTGCCGGGGTTGGTCTCCAGGTGCAAGACGCGGTTGGCGTGGGCGTAGAGAATGGGGTCGCTCTTGACTTGTTCGTAGCTGG
This sequence comes from Rhodoferax sp., assembly GCF_025356155.1. Lineage (GTDB taxonomy): Bacteria > Pseudomonadota > Gammaproteobacteria > Burkholderiales > Burkholderiaceae_C > Allorhodoferax. The sequence goes on from NZ_JANXUQ010000260.1 coordinate 4,138, forward strand.
GCAAGCGGATGACCGAACGGTCACGCGGCGGTACCTTGTAGCTGCCCAGGCCGTGCAACGACGGCTGCAGGTTGGGATTGGGCATGAAAGTCAGCGGCTTGATGGTGTCGTTGACGGGAGCACTTATGGCATTCTGGTCGGTAGCCCTCGTGGAAATTACGCCACCCGCTCCGTTTTTAATAGCATCATCCTTTTCCGCATCCTCCTTAGCGCAGGTGCTGCCCTGCCCCGCCGCTTGCTCGGAAGTCGTCATGTAGGGGTTGATATGCGACTCAACCCGGCCCGGCGCGTCCACGCTGGTGGAGTTAATTTCTATCCAGCCCCGTCCGGTATCGTCATCCGGCCGGCGCACAAAGGCTGTGCCGCGCACATCGGTGATGCTCTCGACCGGCTCGCGGGCGGCCAGCCGGTGGGCAATTTCGACAATGGCGCGCTCGGCATTGCCGTACAGCAGCAGGTCACATTTGGCGTCTACCACCACGGAGCGGCGCACCTTGTCGGACCAATAGTCGTAGTGGGCGATGCGGCGCAGGCTGCCCTCGATGCCGCCCAGCACGATCGGCACATCCTTGAAGGCCTCACGGCAGCGCTGGCTGTAGACGATGGCGGCGCGGTCGGGGCGCTTGCCGCCGATGTCGCCGGGGGTGTAGGCGTCGTCACTGCGGATCTTGCGGTCTGCGGTGTAGCGGTTGATCATGGAGTCCATGTTGCCGCTGGTCACCCCCCAGAACAGATTCGGCTTGCCCAGCGCCTTGAAGGCCTCGGCACTGGTCCAGTCGGGCTGGGCGATGATGCCGACCCGAAAACCCTGGGCCTCCAGCATGCGGCCAATAACGGCCATGCCGAAGCTGGGGTGGTCCACATAGGCGTCGCCAGTGACCAAAACGATGTCGCAGCTGTCCCAGCCCAGCTTGTCCATCTCCATCCGGCTCATTGGCAAAATAGGTGCCGTGCCGAAGCGGGCCGCCCAGTACTTGCGGTAGCTGGTCAGCGGCTTTGCGGCGCGCGCGAAAAAGGAGACGTCGACTGGGGCGTTCATGGTGCTTTCGGGGTAACAAGGTATTTTAGGGTTTTGCGCAAGACCATGCTACTTCGTGGGCGGCTACAAAAAATAGTGGTTATGCAGGTGAACCCGTTGGAAATGCAAAGAATGCATGCCCAACGCGGGTAAACACCATCGGCCGGCAGAGGCGCTGCGCAAAATAATAAAAGTACTTAATCCACAGATGGAATGCATGGAACCTAAAGCGGCGCAACTCAAACACATCAGTTTTTTAGCTGTCGTATCGGTCTATGCAGCATCCTGAGACTTAGGAGGAGAAGCGCATGAAGTTGAATCCCATCCAATGGGTGTCAGTAACGGCGGGCATGATATTCGCATTGTTTATGCTTCTAGGGGAACCGACGACGCAGGACACTGCGACGCACATCGGCGCTCAAACCAAGCAGCGCGCTACCGACACCTTCAACAGCCAGCCGAAACCGCCCTGGCTCGCGCCAGAGTACCTGCAGCCGTGCGATACGTTGAGCCCTTTTGCCCGTAACAGCACTCCATGCAATCCCTCACCCATTTCGTCCCCTAGCGACTCAGCGCAGGCTGGCTCAAGCAGCGAAATGAGCCCTATGCCGGAATTCGTGAATGTACAGGTGGTCGGAACCCTTGGCGGCGGGGTCGTGGGCAGTTTTTTGAAATCGGCAGGCAGATCACTTTCGGGGACACCACAAAACCACGATTCAATGCTTATTGACGTTTCCGAAGCAAAAGACACCGACGTCGCCGCATCCATTCAGGAAGCGCTTGATAGCGGGAAATATCTTATTGTCGACGGCAGCGATTCCATCGAAGGCAGCACCAGGGTGAATCAAATCATGCTGGACAGGAAGCTGATCAGCATTCAAGGCGTGACGGCATATGGCGTGATTAAAGGAGCCGATGACAAGGTTTACGTAACGCCCCTGCAATCCGTTGCTGACAAAAGCGGAGTACGCGCTGTGGACCAAATGCACAACGTTTTGGGTATCAAAAAATCGTAAAAGCGTGCTTCGCGCGGAAGAATTGTTTTGCTGATTTAACGTTCATTTGACTAAGGAGGATCAATATCGCAAGAGTCCCATTCCATGTTTGCAACCCTGTTTTTTTTGGTGTGCTATTCGTAGCCCACTTTTTTAGGAGATCGTTATGACAATCGTAAAAGTCGCTCTTGCTGCAACTTTCGTATGTGTGGCTACCCTCGCCAACGCCTTCGAGCCTGTCACATATTGGGAACGCCACGACTACGGCCAATACAGTACCTACGGTGATAGCCGTGTAGGTCTTTGGAACCTCGGACGTACGACAATAAATGACTATGTTTATTACGGCCAATCTCAGGCATGCCAATATGGCTCGACTAGCTGTACCCAAACATTTTCGCAAGCTGCAACGTTCACTTGGTCGTATGCAGTCGGAGTGACCTACCAGCAAACCATCGTCCCACTTGAAGATAGCATTTCCATCACCTCAACTTATACCGAAGGTAGATCGTATACGGACACCAATTCGTACGCGGTCACTGTGGCCCCCGGCAAGAAGAGCCAATACGCTGAGTACGTACCACGGCGGGCTGGCAGTGCCACTGTATACGGGGTCCGTGTAGCGACGGGCGCGACCCGAGAGGATTGCACGCACCAAGGCCCTCTTCACTGCTATAAACATGAGAAATCGTGGCAATACTACAACGACCCAACCCGCATAGCGTCAGTGATCTACGCGAATAAGAATCTCTCCGATCCCATTCATACGTTTATCATCAGTAGTCTGTGATTACAGCATAGGCATTGCGACAACTCGCGACAAAGTGGCACAAAATCAGCGCTAGAGATCTGGTGCAGCTTTGCCGCGGTAGCGTTAGCTGATTGAGAGAGGTCCGTGCTCATCGAAAGTCCAAAATCCAGAGTGTCGAACTGATCTGCTGCGGATGTGGGTTGGCTAGAAGGATGGCACTGCTGCCCCATTCACAACGTCCGCATATTGGATAACCCGCTGATCAATATCTGCGCATTCCGAAGCGGGTCGCGGCCCAGCATCTGATCAATGGTTCGCTTCAGCGCTGGATAGTATTACCAGCACAAATAACCATCGCCCGGCAAAGCCGGGGGTTTTCAATATTGTGAGCCGCTCAAAGCGGCTAAACGGGGTCGCTAACGCGGCCCCAACTCTTGGTGCCACCGAAACGGTGGCAATCTATCTCCACAGCCCAAGCTGTTCCAGACGTTCATCTTC
>NZ_JANXUQ010000006.1 GCF_025356155.1 Rhodoferax sp.
GACGGGGGCGCTGATTGACCATGTGATTCACTCGCATGCTCGCGGGATCGAGCTCGCGGCCGACGCCGCGGCGAAGGGGACGACTGTGTATGCCCTGCCGCGGTTGGACAAATCCACCAAGAACAACTTGGCAACAGTCAGGCCCAGCAGCGCTGCACCGCCGGTCCACATCGGTCGGGTATGGCGGCGGTGGGCCACCAGCATCAGCCCCATGGCTAGCAGCGTCCACAAGATCGAATACCCGGTCTGCACCAGGAACGACGCAAACAGTTGGTCAGCATCCCACGGTACACCGGCCCAGTGGTGCACCGCGCGCAACCACACGGTATTGACCGTGATAAAGCCCAAACCGGCCAGCACCAGGGTCCAACGGGCGCTCATGATGCCTTTGGGTACCGCGATACCGCTGCTCCGCACGCGCACCAGCCACATCGCACACGCCGCCAGGGCGAGCGCGACCGTGATGTCGGTCGGGTTCAGCAAGGGCACGTAGGGCAAGGGTTTGGCATTGCCATCGGAATGCACGGCCACCAGCAGCGCACCCAGCGCGACAAATGCCGCCAGCGGCGCCGCCGCACGCCACAGGTAAGCGTGGGCGAAACGGTCCAGCGGCCAGCGGGTGCGCAGCCGTCCCTGCGGCGCGTACAAGGCCGGCTGCCCCAGCGCGAGCAACACCACCACACTGGCCACCAAAAAGATCACGCTGGCCCAAGCCGTGCCCTGCAACTGCGCCTGCTGCACGGCCCACACGATCAGGTTTCCGGCCAGCAACACCATCAGCCACACGCCGCCGCTGTGCACCCACGACCACCAGCGCTGGGGCGGCAAACGGTCCAGCTGTTTGAGCGTGGCAAAGTGCAACACCAAAGCCAGCGGCCACACCAGCCAGCCCCAAGCTTCGAACACGTGGTGCAAGTCGACAGCGCCTTGCAGCGCCACCACCAACATGATGGGCAGTGAGAACCAGGCTGGCGTTGCGGCAATCGTCCAGGGTCGGGGCCGCGTAGGCAGCGCAAAGCGGTGGGCCAGGCAGGCACTGCCCAGCCAGCCCAGCATCTCCAGGTAAGACTGCAGCGTGCTGCCAAACACCGGCGTCCACAGGCCTTCGGCATTGGGCATGCCGCGCTCGATCTCATGGCCCAGCGCAAACTGCCACCACAAAAATCCTATCCAGAACAACACCGGCGACAGCCCATGCTCCAGCGCAACAAAGGGTGAGGCCGGCGGCACATCGGGCGCCGCATCACCCGCGCGCGACCAGTGCGCAATCGCCAGTGCCGACAGCGCCAACAGCACAGCACCGATGAATGCCGGGTTGGCAAGAGGCCAGGTAGAAAGCTGCACGGCCTCAAACGATTTCATGAAACTCATGGCCGCAAACAATTGCAGCGCCAGACCGGCCAGGCGGGCCAGCCAGCGGTCTTGTCGCTTGCCCATCCAGTACGCGGCTGCGCCCTCCGCGGCCCACACCGCGGTGGTCCAGCGCGCATCCAGCGCCAGCGGCACGGCCAGTGTCACAAAGCCCATACCCAGCGCGACAAAACATTCAGCCAGCCAGCGGCCCACGCCGCCGTCCTTACCCCCACTTCCACGCTTTAAGGCCCATGAACCCAAGCCCAGATAGATGGCACCCATGGCCAGCGATGAGAAGGCGGTGGCGTATTCAATATCGCGCACCAGACCCGCTTGCAGGCCAAACGCCACCAGCGGCAGGCCAAAAATCTGCGTGGCATCCACCGCCTGTTTGGGCAGCAGACCATGGCGCGTGGCGTACATCAAACTGGCCGCGAGGTAGAGCAGGAAGAAGGCGATCAAAAAGGGCTCAGTGCTCGCCAGCTGCGCAGGCTGGTACTTCAGCACACCCCAGGCCGTGGCCACGCCGAAGGTCGCAAAAAAACCGAGCAGGTTCAGCGCGCGCCAGGCCTTCAGCCACGCAACAGTGGCGATGGCTGCGCCCAGCAACAGGTAGTAGCTGAACAAACCCACATGGTCGCCTTGGCCCGTGGACAGCAGAATGGGCGCCGCAAACGCACCCGCAAAACCGATGAAGGCCATGGGCATGGCGTTTTGCAACAGCGCAATCACCGTGGAGAAAGCACATACCAGGGCCAGCACACAAAAGGCCGCGCCCGCTGGCAAAAACTGGTACAGCCGGAAGGCGGCGAACACCGTCAGGTACAGCACCCCTACCCCAGCACCCTGCAACGTTAACGCGTAGGCCAAGCGGTCCGGCTGGCGGCCCCGCAGCTTCCAGCCAAAACCAAACAGGGCAATGCCAGCCGCACCAATGGCCGCCAGGCGCAACTCGGGCGGCAACATGGCGTTGTCGATGGCGTACTTGGCCAAAAAGGCCAGCCCCACAAACAGCACCAACACGCCCATGCGCACGATGGTGTTGCCGCCCAGCAGCCAGTCGCGTGCAGCGCCCACGGCGCGGGTGACTATGTCTGGTGCCGCCACTCTGGGGAAGTCCGGCGGGTCGTCGGCTCTATCGGTTGCCAAAGAACCTGGCTGCGTGTGGTGGAATTCGGACTCGATGCTGGAGGCATCCACCAGAGTGCCCTTGGGCACGTGGATAGGCATGTCCACGCTCCAATCCGTCTCAGAAATCGGATCTGCCGATGCATTCACAGGGGCTGTAGCAGCCCCGGCTGGCGGCACGACGGGCTCTGGCGCGCTGACCATAGCGCGCGGCGTCTGCACCGTAACCTGGTGCTCCGCCATGGCGTCCAATGCTGCCTGGCGCGCAGCCGTGCGCACCGCTTTGCGCAAGGTCACACCGGCCACCGCGCCAAAAATTGCGCCGAGGAAGAGCCCAAAACCCTCGTCGTGCCGGTCTACACAGAAGCCCAGAATGGCCCCCCAGATTGCACCCCATAAGACCATGAACTGGCTCCCGTAATTGGTTTTGATTGGACCTGCAGCCCGGCGCAGTCTAGCCCATGTTGTCAAATAAATTCAATCCGCCTCCAGTGGATTTCACGCCGACATCCACCACACGGGCTTACCATCTCCACCCATACCAGGAGACAAGTCCATGACACGCGCCATCACCAATATCGACGACCTGCGCGTGCTGGCGCAAAAACGCGTGCCCCGCATGTTCTACGACTATGCGGACTCCGGCTCGTGGACCGAGGGCACCTACCGGGCCAACGAATTGGATTTTCAAAAAATCAAATTTCGCCAGCGTGTGGCCATCAACATGGACAACCGCAGCACCGCCAGCACCCTACTTGGCCAGCCCGTCGCCATGCCCGTGGCACTGGCGCCGGTGGGCATGACCGGCATGCAGCACCCCGATGGCGAGATCAAGGCCGCGCGTGCCGCCAAGGCCTTTGGCGTGCCGTTCACGCTGTCGACGATGAGCATCTGCTCGATCGAGGATGTGGCAGCAGCCCTCGGCAACCACCCGTTCTGGTTCCAGGTCTATGTGATTCGCGACCGCGCCTTTATCGAACGTTTGATCGAACGCGCCCGCGCTGCCAAATGCTCAGCCCTGGTGCTGACGCTGGACCTGCAGATACTGGGCCAGCGCCATAAGGATCTGAAGAACGGCCTGAGTGCACCGCCCAAGCTGACGCTCAAAAACATCGCCAACATCATGACCAAGCCCCAATGGGCACTGGGCATGCTGGGCACCAAGCGCCGCGCCTTTGGCAACATCGTTGGCCATGTCACCGGCGTAGATAACATGGGCTCGCTGTCCGAATGGACACAAAAGCAGTTCGACCCCACGCTGAACTGGGCCGATGTGGAGTGGATCAAGAAACGCTGGGGCGGCAAGCTGATACTCAAAGGTATTCAGGATACGGAAGACGCGCGCCTGGCAGTGCAGAGTGGCGCGGATGCGCTGATCGTCTCCAACCACGGCGGGCGGCAGCTGGACGGCGCCGAATCATCCATCCAAGCGCTGCCGGCAATAGTGGATGCCGTGGGCAGCCAGATCGAGGTGCACATGGACGGCGGCATCCGCAGCGGGCAGGATGTGCTCAAGGCCGTCGCCCTGGGCGCCAAAGGTGTCTACATCGGCCGCT
>NZ_JANXUQ010000036.1 GCF_025356155.1 Rhodoferax sp.
CTACGGCCTCCTCCTTGACCTCGCTTTGGCGTACGCACTGGGCCTTCCGCTCCAGTTGTTGGCGCTTGATCGTCGGCGAGAATGTCGAGCGCTATTTCACTGATGATGCTGTCCTTTTGAGACTGCAACCTAACTTCAGAAGGACTTGATGATCGACGCATGGAATAGAGCCCAAGTTGTTGAGCACTTTTTATCGCTCTCGACATTGCGTTAAGTCTCTCGTGCCAAACGGAATCGCTGCCTACTTCGCCGCCTACATCGCATTCTGCTTGTGGTCACACCACGACGACTTCAAGAGTACGAAGTCTGTATCATGGTTCGGAGTTGCGGAAATAACAGGTAGCGTTTGCCTTCTCGTTGCGGCATGCTCCTTCTGGTTGCCGTCACTACGAACACTGCCAGCGCCCCTGCTACTTGGCCTCTTCTCAGTGGGTTGCGTCACCTTCATTGCGCAAGGCGTGGCGGTTGGTCGCCGGCACACCCAAGACCGAGATCTGTCACCTTCAGGCAAATTGTTTGTAGCCATCGCTGGTAGCGCACTCGGGGTCGCCATCGCCTCGCCACTCTTCTTGTGGGGGTGGCAATCAACGATACGTTTTGTGTATGCAGAGACCTAATTCATCTTCGAACCGATCCATAGCGGTTGCCAGCACCAACCCCTCGGATGCGGGGGCTAGGTGTTCGGCAAAGTGAGGTCAAGGAGGAGCCCGCAGGGCGGGGGACACGAACGGCGCAGAGCACCTAGGCGCAGCATCCAGCGCGGGCCAAACACGCGAAAACGGCACCCCGTATAAACACACGTAAAACTGTCATATAGCTCTGTATCATCCGCCCCATGCTTGCCAAGTTAATGAGTTACTTTTTGCTGGGACTGATACGGGTGCTAACCGGCTCGCAGGCCCGTTGGCATGGTTGTCCTCCCAAGGCCGAACAGCGCATTTATTTTGCCAACCACCAGAGCCACGCCGACCTGGTGATGATCTGGGCAGCTTTGCCACTGGAGTTGCGAAGCGTGACCCGCGCCATTGCCGCCAAAGACTACTGGACCAAGACACCCTTCAAGAAATGGCTGACCACGGCAGTGTTCAACGTCATTTATGTTTCACGCGACCGTACCAGCGATGAAGACCCGCTGGAGCCGCTGTTTGACGCATTGGCCAATGGTGACTCCATTATCTTGTTTCCAGAAGGCACACGCGGTTTTACCGGTGACCCGCAGCCCTTCAAGGCCGGGCTATACAACCTGGCGCTGAAATGCCCCAACGTTGTGCTGGTGCCCGCATGGATCAACAATGTGCAGCACGTTTTGCCCAAGGGCGAAGTGGTGCCAGTGCCGGTGTTGTGTTCGGTAACGTTTGGCACCCCGATGCAATTGGTGCCCGGTGAAGAGCGGCGCGCGTTTCTGGAGCGCGCACGCGCCGCCGTCGTAGCACTGCGTGACGTCTGAGGGAGCGCCATCACCATGTTTGACGTCTACTACTACCTCAAGAATCTGAGCCCTCCGCAGCAGATCGGCGCGCTGTTCATTCTCGTCTTTGGCCTGCTGCTGCTGGCAAGCTGTGTGTCCTTCCTGTACTCGGTGCGTGAGCATGGCGACGACGCACAAGCCGATGCGCGACGCCAGGAGCAGCGGCGGGTGGGCGCCATCATCCGCACCAGTTGGTTCATGGTGCTGGTATTTTGGGTGAGCTGGGCCGCCGGTGAGAACGTGGCGCTCACACTGTTTGGTTTTCTGTCGTTCTTCAGCCTGCGCGAATTCCTCACCCTGTCGCCCACCCGCCTGGGTGATCACCGCAGCCTGGTGCTGGCGTTCTTTGTCGTGCTGCCAGTGCAGTATTGGCTGATCGCAAGCGCCCACTTTGACATGTTCTCGGTGTTCATTCCGGTCTATGTGTTCCTGGCGCTGCCGCTGACCAGTGCACTGGCCAATGACCCCCTGCGCTTCCTGGAGCGCAACGCCAAGCTGCAGTGGGGCATCATGGTCTGTATCTACGGCATGAGCCATGTGCCGGCTCTGCTGCTGCTGAAGTTTCCTGGCTACGATAACCGCAACGCTTTTCTGGTCTTCTTCCTGGTGCTGGTGGTGCAGGTCTGCATGGTGACGCAACACTTCGCGTCGCGCCGCCTGCAGCGGCTACCGGTAGCACCGGCCATCAGCAAGAGTTTCAATTGGCGCAGCTGGGCCATTGGTGTTGCAACCGGTAGCCTGTTGGGCGCGATGCTGGCCGGCATCACGCCCTGGGTGCCTGGCACTGCGTTTGCGGCGGCCTTCGTCGCCTGCGTGGCGGGTTCGCTCGGTCACCTGGTCATGAAGGCGCTCAAGCGTGACCGTGGCATACCCAATTGGGGTGAAGAAGGACAGTCCGTCACCGGGGCCGGTGGTCTGCTGGACCGGGTCGATGCACTGTGTTTTGCCGCACCGGTGTTCTTTCACTCCGCCCGCTGGTACTTCAACGTCTAGTCGGGCGCTAGCCCTCGTATCCATTGCGCAAGCAGCGACCAAAATAGTAGCATGCGAATACTGGGCATTGATCCTGGGTTGCGCACTACGGGCTTTGGCGTGATCGACGTGCAGGGCTCGGCGCTCAGCTATGTGGCCAGCGGCACCATCAGCACGCAACACCTGCCCGTGGGTGAATTGCCGCAACGGCTCAAGGTGCTGTTTGACGGTATCCGCGAGGTTGTGCAGCGCTACAGCCCGGACTGTGCGTCGGTAGAAATTGTCTTCGTCAACGTCAACCCGCAATCCACGCTGTTGCTGGGCCAGGCGCGTGGCGCGTGCATCACCGCACTCGTGTCCAGCGACCTGCCTGTTGCGGAATACACCGCGCTGCAGATGAAGCAGGCCGTGGTCGGTTATGGCCGCGCCGATAAGACCCAGGTGCAATCCATGGTGCAACGCCTGCTCACCCTGCCCGGCCTGCCGGGGCCAGATGCCGCCGACGCGCTGGGGCTTGCCATCACCCATGCGCACGCGGGCGGCGCCATGGCGCGACTGGCGCAGGCCAGTGGCTTGGGTGGCAAGATTGGTGGCAACTACAAGGGGGGCCGCAGCCGTTAATTTTTCGTCGGCGCCAGATGCGGCCCAACACAGCTACTAGAAAGCGCGTTCCAGGATCAGCACACCGAAGAAAACGAAGGCCGCAACCACGGTCCAGCGCAGTACGCGCAGGCCATAGTGTTTGTAGCGTTCTTGCCCCGTGGCCAGAAAATGGACGAAGAACCCGCCAGAGATCAACAGCAGCAACAGAAAGAGCGTGCGCAGGAAAGCCATGGCTGCCTCAAGCGATGGTGGTTACCAGGCGGGCGCCAATTGCGCGAAGCCGACGGGGGCTTGGCTTTCGTCCTCAAAGGTCACCAGTTCCCACGCATCTTTGTGGGCCAGCAGCTCGCGCAACAATTTGTTGTTCAGCGCATGGCCGGAGCGGAATGCACTGTAGCTGGCTAACAGGGGTTTGCCCACGCAGTACAGATCACCGATCGCATCGAGCAGCTTGTGTTTGACGAATTCGTCGTCGTAGCGCAGGCCTTCGGCATTAAGCACTTTGTAGTCATCCATAACGATGGCGTTGTCCAGGCCGCCGCCCAGGGCCAGGCCGTTGGTGCGCATCATTTCCACATCCTTGGTGAAGCCAAAGGTGCGGGCACGGGCGATGTCCCGTGAATAGGAATCGGTGCCCATGTCGAACTCCACCCGCTGCCCGGTGGCGTCCACCGCAGGGTGGTCGAACACGATCTCAAAACTGAGCTTGTAACCGTTGAAAGGCTCCAACCGTGCCCACTTGAGGTTGGCACCTTCGCCTTCGCGCACCTCGACCGCACGCTTGACCCGCATGAAGCGCTTGGGCGCGTTTTGCAACTCAATACCCGCACTTTGCAGCAGAAATACGAACGATGCGGCCGAGCCATCCAGGATGGGGATTTCTTCGGCCGTCACATCCACGTACAGATTGTCCAGCCCCAGGCCGGCACAAGCCGACATCAGGTGTTCAATGGTCTGCACTTTGGCTCCGCCATGAGAGATGGTGGAGGCCATGCGTGTGTCGGTCACCGAAGGCGCCGACACCGGTATATCCACCGGCACCGGCAAATCGACGCGGCGGAAGATAATTCCGGTATCGGGCTGCGCAGGCCGCAGGGTGAGTTCCACCCGCTGCCCGCTGTGCAGCCCAACCCCCACGGCGCGGGTCAGGGACTTAATGGTTCGTTGTTGTAACACCGAGCTATTTTAGTCGCCGCCCGGCCGTCTCCAGGCGATCGTAGGGGCAATATCAGTCTGCCTGTTTCCGTAGAAACGCTGGGATTTCATAATCGTCCATGCCACCATTGGACAACGCGTCCACTTTGGCGGCTGCCGAGGTACGGCCACGCCAGACCGCAGGCGTTCCCATACCCGCGTAGTCCGGTTGCGCGGAGCCCATGCCTGCGCCCGCACCTGCTGTTGCGCCGTGAACGGGCGTGTTCAGCGTAGGTACATGGAATGGCACGTTGTCGGTACCGGTACGCAGCACTTGCAGGGGCGGTGCGTTGCGGCGAACGCCTTGGCGGCTTAGGCCAGTAGCCACCACGGTCACGCGGATGTCGTCACCCAGCGCGTCGTCGTAGGCCGTGCCGTAGATCACATGCGCATCGGGAGACGCATAGGCACGGATGGTGTTCATCGCCAGCTTGGATTCGCTCAATTTCAGCGAGCCCTTGGCAGCCGTGATCAACACCAGCACACCCTTGGCGCCCGACAGGTCGATGCCTTCCAGCAGCGGGCAGGCAACAGCCTGTTCAGCGGCAATGCGTGCACGGTCCGGGCCATTGGCCAGCGCGGTGCCCATCATCGCCTTGCCAGGCTCACCCATCACCGTGCGCACGTCTTCAAAGTCGACGTTGACATGGCCAGGCACGTTGATGATTTCGGCAATACCGCCGACCGCGTTTTTTAGCACGTCGTTGGCATGCGCAAAAGCCTCGTCTTGTGACACATCATCACCCAGCACGTCCAGCAGCTTCTCGTTCAACACGACGATCAGCGAGTCCACGTTCGCTTCCAGCTCCATCAGGCCGGCATCTGCGTTGCTCATGCGGCGGCCGCCTTCAAAGTCGAAAGGCTTGGTGACCACGCCCACGGTCAAAATGCCCATCTCTTTGGCCACGCGGGCAATCACCGGTGCAGCACCGGTACCGGTGCCACCGCCCATGCCAGCGGTAATGAAGAGCATATGTGCGCCTTCAATCGCTGCGCGGATGTCGGCCTCGGCCAGCACAGCGGCTTCACGGCCCTTGTCGGGCTTGCTGCCAGCACCCAGACCACCAGCGCCGAGCTGGATAGTCTTGTGCGCGGTGCTGCGGCTCAGCGCCTGCGAGTCGGTGTTGGCGCAGATGAACTCCACGCCGCCCACGTTCGAAAAAATCATGTGTTCCACGGCATTGCCGCCACCGCCGCCCACGCCAATCACCTTGATCTGCGTACCTTGGTTAAACGCTTCTTCTTCAATCATTTCTATGGCCATGTTTCTCTCCTTATGTTTCACTAAATTCAATAACTTGGGTTCTTTGCCGTTGCAGTAGTCTGCGAAAGTCGGTGGCGGGCCCGCGCCCGGCAACCGCTCATGCGGACTGGCACGTGCCCCCACGCTTGCCGCTTCGCGCGATACGCTGCCCCCCGAGGGGGCCTTCGCGCCTTGGGGCGGCCCTGCGGCGCTCAGTGCCGTAACGTTGTTCATGGTCAGAAGTTCCCGATGAACCAGTCTTTGACTGATCCAAAAGCTGTTTTCATTGATCCGTTTTTCTGCGCCACCTTGTAGCCGCGCATGCGCGCCACACGGGCTTCTTCAAGCAGGCCCATGACGGTGGCGGCACGCGGCTGAGCCACCATGTCGGCCAGCGCGCTGGAGTATTTGGGAATGCCGCGGCGCACGGGCTTGAGGAAGATATCCTCACCCAGCTCCACCATGCCCGGCATGATGCAACTGCCACCGGTCAGCACGATGCCGGAGGACAACACCTCCTCAAAACCGGATTCGCGCATCACCTGGTTGACCAGCGAGAAGATCTCTTCAATGCGCGGCTCAATGACACCGGCCAGCGCCTGGCGGCTCAGCATGCGCGGGCCGCGGTCACCCAGGCCGGGCACTTCCACTTGGGTCTCAGGGTCCACCAGCAATTGCTTGGCGTGGCCACTTTCGACCTTGATGTCTTCGGCGTCCTTGGTCGGCGTGCGCAAGGCCATCGCAATGTCGCTGGTGATCAAATCACCGGCAATCGGGATCACAGCCGTGTGGCGGATCGCGCCGTTCGTGAAGATGGCGATGTCAGTGGTGCCGGCGCCAATGTCGACCAGGGCTACGCCCAACTCGCGCTCGTCTTCGGTCAGCACGCTCAGGCTGCTGGCCAGCGGGTTCAACATCAGTTGCTCCACTTCCAGGCCGCAGCGGCGCACGCATTTGATGATGTTCTCAGCCGCGCTTTGCGCACCGGTCACGATGTGGACCTTGGCTTCCAGGCGTATGCCGCTCATGCCAATGGGCTCTTTGACATCCTGGCCGTCGATGATGAACTCTTGCGGCTCGACCAGCAGCAAGCGCTGGTCGGTGGAGATGTTGATGGCCTTGGCCGTCTCCACGACCCGGGCCACGTCGGCCGCGGTAACCTCGCGGTCTTTCACCGCGACCATGCCACTGGAGTTGATGCCGCGGATATGGCTGCCGGTGATGCCGGTGTAGACCCGTGTGATCTTGCAATCGGCCATCAGCTCGGCCTCGCGCAAGGCCTGCTGGATGCTTTGCACCGTGGCATCGATGTTGACCACCACGCCGCGCTTGAGGCCGTTGCTCGGGGCCACACCCAGGCCGGCGAGTTTCAACTCGCCGCCGGGCATGACCTCGGCCACCACCACCATCACTTTGGCGGTGCCGATGTCGAGTCCGACTACCAGGTCTTTGTATTCTTTTGCCATAGGTTCACCTGCTCTAGTTTGTTCATTATTTTTTGACCGCATCCGGCTGCACGGTGCTCACACCGCGCAGACGAATCGCATAGCCGTTTTCATGCCGCAAATCGGCTGACTCGATCGCGTTGGGAGCGCGCCCATAGCGCGACACCACTTGTGTTGAGGTCTTCAA
>NZ_JANXUQ010000072.1 GCF_025356155.1 Rhodoferax sp.
TCAAACTGGAACTTCTGATCCGGTAGCGCATTGGCCAGCGAAGGCTCAACGATCGCGGTGATGACCTTCAGGCTGTTGGGGTTCAGGCTCTCGATGAAGTCCTTGCCGCCCGCATCGGGCTGCGCGTCCAAGAACAGGCGGTCGTACATGCGCACTTCGGCGTTCACGCCGTTGGCCACGCCTACCCAGGTGATGGCGGCTTTGACCTTGACGGTTTCGCTACCGGGGGTGCCGCTCTTGGTGTCGGGTACCACGGTGGCCAGCACTTCGGTGATGGTGCCGTCGGCGTCTTTGGTGCAGCCGGTGCATTCGATCACATAGCCGCCCTTCAGGCGCACCTTGTTGCCGGGGAACAAGCGCTTGTATCCCTTGGGTGGCACTTCTTCAAAATCTTCGCGGTCTATCCATACCTCTTTGCCGATGGTGAAGTGGCGTGGGGGTGGTGGCTCCGCGCCTTCTGCGACGCCTTGTGTCGCTTCATGGTTCTGGTGGGGCAGGGCGGGCTGGGTGCAGGGTTCCAGGTGGCCGGCGCCCATGACTTCGTCCCAGTTGGTCAGCACCAGTTTGACCGGGTTCAGCACGGCCATGCCGCGGTGGGCTTTGGTTTCCAAATCGTCGCGCAGGCATCCTTCCAGTGTGGAGTAGTCAGTCCAGCCACCGGCCTTGCTGGTGCCGGTGCGCTCATGCAGTAGGTGCAGGCTCTCCGGTGTGTAACCACGGCGGCGCAGGCCGACTATGGTGGGCATGCGGGGGTCGTCCCAGCCTTCTACTTTGTGGTCGTACACCAGTTGCGCCAGCTTGCGTTTGCTGGTGATTACGTAGGTGAGGTTGAGCCTTGAAAATTCGTACTGGCGCGGGGGCGGGTTGGCCAGCAGGCCGCCTTCGATCAGGCGCTCTAGCAACCAGTTGTACCAAGGGCGCTGGTCTTCAAACTCCAACGTGCAGATGCTGTGGGTGATCTGCTCCAGCGCGTCCTCAATGGGGTGCGCATAGGCGTACATGGGGTAGATGCACCAGGTGTCGCCCGTGTTGTGGTGGGTGGCGCGGCGGATGCGGTAGATGGCAGGGTCGCGCATGTTGATGTTGGGGCTGGCCATGTCGATCTTGGCGCGCAGCACCATGGATCCATCTTCATGCTTACCATCGCGCATCTCGCGGAAGATTCGCAGGTTCTCGGCCGGGGTGCGATTTCGGTGCGGGCTGTCGGTGCCGGGCTTGCCAAAGTCGCCGCGATTGATTCTCATCTGCTCCACGGTTTGTTCGTCCACGTAGGCAAAGCCAGCGCCGATAAGGTACTCAGCGGCCTGGTACATGAAGCCAAAATAATCGCTGGCTTGGTAGGGCTCGGCTGTGGCGCTGCCATTCCAGTCAAAGCCCAACCACTTGATGGTGTCGCGGATCGAGTTCACATACTCGATGTCTTCTTTTTCGGGGTTGGTGTCGTCAAAGCGCAGGTGGCACACACCGCTGTAGTCGCGCGCCAGGCCGAAGTTGACGCAGATGCTCTTGGCGTGGCCCACGTGCAGGTAGCCATTGGGCTCGGGCGGAAAGCGGGTGCGGATGTTGGCGAGGTCTGGCTGGCCCTTGGCGTGGTGCGCCGCGTCGCCGGGGCTGCCGGCCCAGCGGCGCTGGGCGTAGGTGCCGTTGTCCAGATCGTTCTGGATGATCTGGCGCAGGAAATTGCTGGGTTTGGCGACGTCGTTGCCGCCTGGAGCGGCCGGGGTGGGGTTGTGCGTGGGGGTGGGGTTGCTCATTCACCTGATTTTAGGCGGGCTGAACCTTCAAGTCGGCCCAAATGGGCGTAAGTTCGGCCTTTTCTGGCTCGCTTAGGCTTTCTGCCAACAGCATGCATTCCCGTTGTAGCTCAAACAGGCGCAAACGCAGTTCGCCCCAAGCCAGGTCCATCTCAAAATGGTCTTGTGGCGTCAGTTGGTCGGGGGCCAGGCCCCACACGCCCAAGGCGTTCCAGGCCATGCGCAGCCGGGCCAAGCGGTCTTCGGCCAGCAGCACGATGGCCGCGCGCTCTTTGCTGCCGGTGGGGGATTGCAAGGCCAGTGTGGTCAGGCGGGCTTTTTCCAGCGTGGCGTTGATGTGTTGCAGGGCGTCAGACGGCACGCGGATGTTGGTGGGGATCTTCTCTTTGGCGTCCCGCGCCATGTTGAACACCACGCTGCTGTAGCGCGACGGAAATTCGCCGGGCACAACTCGCAGCGCGAAGCTGGCGCGAAAGAGGGGCGCTGTAGGGGACTGCGAGACACCCATGGTGGTCTCCACCGCAGCCAGTAGCATGCCCAGCGGCGAGATGTCTTCGCCCTGCAGGCGGGCGGGGTAGCCCGAGCCATTGGCACGCTCGTGGTGTTCGCCCACGGCGCGGCATAGGGTGGCGGGGTAGTCGGTGGTGGCGTCCAACAGCAATTGGGCGATGCGGGGGTGCACCATCAGGTGCTGGTGGCCCATCAGGTCCAGTGGCTCCTGTCCGTCGAGGTATTGGGGTTGTATGTAGGCCTCGCCAATGTCATGCAGCAGGCCGCCCAACATGGCCAGGCGGACATCGACCGGCAAACTTTGGGCCTGGGCCATGCCGCCGGCCAGGGCCATGGCTTGCACGGCGTGCTCTATGGCACCGGGGCGGGTGGCCAGGGCGGTGGTGAGTAGTAGCTGTGCCACGGAATGCAGTGGAATCTGCTTGAGCTGCTTCTCCAGCACCGTACCCCAGGGGCGCAGGGCGTGGGCCATGCTGTGGTCGCTGTCCAGAAACTTCTTGAGCAGCTCCATCAGGTAGAAGGGGGTGACACCGTCCTCGGCCATCAGGCAGGCTTCTATGGGATTGAGCAGCTTGCGCTCTAGCAGGCGCTGCTGCAGCGCGGCGGATACGGGCAGGCCCTTGGCCCAGAGTTTGAGGCCGCGCACATCCACAATGTCTTGCGAGGCGACGATGGAGTAGGTTTCGCTCGCCCGCATGATTGCGGCCAAAAAGTCCGGGTCGGCCTGCGAGTCGCCGGGAGAGAAATTGACTGCTTGCATGGTGTATCGGTCCTCTGAAGAGCCGCTGCGGGCCAACGAACTTGTAAGCGGATGTAGTCCCGCTGGCTGAAGTTTCGTTTGCCTATCGCTGTTTTTAAAGGCCGTCTGGCGCATTAGGGGCACCGCCCGTCCGGGAGCGGTCATGTTTCTGCCACAAAAAAAGGGCACATCCTTGCGGATGCGCCCTTTGGCTCTGGCAACCTAAGTTGCCCATGCGGTGTTTGATTAGCGAATAACGGCCAATTCGGTCAGCTTGCCACCCTTGACGGTCTTCAGTGTCAAAGCGCCGTTCTTGATGTCGCCTTTTTCGTCAAAGGAGATGGGGCCGGTCACGCCAGCGTAGCCAGAAGTGGCAGCCAAAGCGGGCAGGTACTTGGCTGGGTCAGCAGAGCCGGCCTTGACCATGGCAGCCACCAGAACGTTCACGGCGTCATACACGTAGGGTGCGTACACTTGAACTTCGGTACCGAACTTGGTCTTGAAAGCGGCCTTGAACTTGTCCATGCCAGCCTTGCCAGCACCTTCAACACCACCGGCTTCAGCGCAATAGACTTGGTTGTCAGCGATAGCGTCGCCACCCAGCTTGACCAATTCTGTGGAGCAGATGCCGTCGCCGCCCATGAACTTGGCATTGATGCCCAAGGATTTCATCTGGCGCAGCATGGGGCCGGCAATGGCGTCCATACCGCCGAAGAACACGACGTCAGCTTTCTTGCCCTTGATGGTGGTCAAGATGGAATTGAAATCAGTCGCTTTGTCAGTTGTAAATTCTTTTGCAACCACGGTGCCGCCAGCAGCTTCAACAGCCTTGGCAAACTCTTGTGCTACGCCTTGGCCGTAAGCGGTACGGTCATCGATAACTGCAATGGCTTTGCCCTTGAGTTCTTTCACAGCGTAGCGGCCCAGTGTGCCACCCAGTTGTGTGTCGTCAGCCACCATACGGAAGGCGGTTTTGAAACCTTGGCGCGTGTATTTGGGGTTGGTAGCGGAAGGAGACACTTGGGGGATGCCAGCGTCGCTGTAGATTTTGGAAGCGGGGATGGTGGTACCGGAATTCAAGTGACCGATCACACCAGCAACTTTGGCGTCGGCCAGCTTTTGCGCAACTGCAGTGCCTTGCTTCGGATCAGCAGCGTCATCTTCAGTCATCAGCTTCAGGGTGACCTTTTGGCCGCCGATCATCACGCCTTTTGCATTGAGTTCTTCAACGGCCATCTTGGCGCCGTTTTCATTGTCCTTACCCAAGTGGGCGATGGCACCGCTGGTTGGGCCAACGTGGGCGATGGTGACAACGGTTTGCGCCATCGCAACGCCGGAGGCCAGGGCAACAACAGCAGCAGCAACGATTTTCAACTTCAACAGCATAAATTCTCCAATAGTAAGAGGATGTGAACACACAGAGCGTCACTGCCCACACGATAGCGCATCTGAAAGCCTCGCTGCATAGGGATGCTACCAATATTGCGTCTTTATGGAAATGGCTAATGAACCATTAGTAATGCTTCTTATGTGGCTGCACCAAGCGCGTACCGATTTACACCACACGCGCACGTTTTACGGGCGTGTATCACCGACATGGGGCGAATCGCTAGCGCGCAACGGTGAGTATTAGTCCAGCAGCGTAGCGGCGAAGGCGTTGACCGCACCCACATCGGTGGGCAGTGTGGTGTAGGGCAGGCCTTCGCGGTCCATTAGCTCCACCATGCCGCGGTCTATGGCGCGGGCCTGCTCTTCATCCTGAAAACGCCCGGTGTGGATGTATTTGCGGTCCCCGCGTTCGACCAGAATGTTGACGTTGTTGCACTGCTTGTACCAATCCAGAATGTGCGCGCGCGTCTTTGCGATGTCGCAAATGTTGTCCAGGTAGTTCTCGTTGTAGAACAACACCTGGGGCAGCGAACATTCGGTGATCAAAAACTGCACTTGCCCGTCCAGCAGGCTCAGCATCTGGTACTGGCGCTGGGCGATGAAGTACTGGTTTTTGAGCACTTCAAAATTCTGCTGCCACACCAGCGACTTGGCAAAGTCGGGTATCACTTCTACCGTTTTTTCGCGCAGTTTCAGGTACAGCACGATGGCCGAAGTGATAACCGATTTCTCACACCCCGGGCCGCCTATGACGTTGATCACCTGCGTGGGGTAAAGCCGCATCTTGCTCTCGGGCATGATGTTTGCAACAGAGGTGTATTGAATCGCCATGGGGTAGTCTCACAAGTCAATGTTGTTTGAGGGGCGCTTTTTAGAAGGATACTTCCAGGCGCACGCCGAGCACGGTGGCCTCCCGTACAGACTGGTTCGCGCCGGGGTTGGCAAACCATTGCGCGATGGGTTGCACTGCCAGGCCTTGCATGGGTTGGATGCGGTAGCTGAGTTCCCATACCGATTCAAACGGAGTGGCTGGCTGGCCCGCAGCGTCTTGCACGGCGCGGTATTTATCGCTGACGATGGCATGGCTGTAGGCTAAACCCAAAACGTCATCCGGGCGCGTGCCAAAGGGTGCCTTCAACGCCAGCCCTGTGTTGACGATGGCGCGTAGGGGTGTGGAGTCACCGTCGGTGGCACCGTAGCGCACAAAGCCAGACAGGCTGCGCCCGGCATCACCCCGCCAAAGTTTGCCTTCTGCCAATGCGTAGGCACCGGTACTGCGCCGCTGCACTGGCATGCCGAGGGCATCTACATCGCGCAGGTCGTCAACCCGTGCGCTGTAACCCCAGACGCCAACGGCAAACTTTGTTTCGGAGCTTTGCTCGGGCGTGGCGCCGGGGCGCCAGCCCATCTCCACCATGCCCATGGTGCCGTCGTTCGGGCCCCAGACAATGTGGGTTCCCTTGGGCTGGTTTGGGTCGCCTGGGATGCCGTCCAACACTGCTGCCTGGAGGTAGCTGCGCTGATCGCTTGACACCCACTTGCCGCGCACACCGAAGGCCGGGTTGTTGAAGATGGATGGGCCGCGTGTCAACGACAGGTCGCCCGTCGCGCCATGGGAGGGGTGGATAAACAGCGATGCTGTCTCCAGCACCTGAAACTCGGAGTCAATCGGGTACAGACCAACCAGCAACGAGTATTGGCCGTCTTGCCATTCTTTCTGGATCCACGCCTGGAACAGGCGCTCGGTCTCCACCGGAACTTCGATATTGCTGACCCCGGTCAGGCTGCCCACCCGGTCCCGGTTGAATTTGTCGCCATGGTCGTGGAGCAGGTTGAAGAAAACGGTGGTTCCGCTCCAACCCCATGCCTTGTCCAGATCTAGCGTGAGTTTCAGGTCCAGGTGCCCCATAACCGATCCACCGTGCTGCAATCCGCCGTCCACCAGGTTCGCTAGGTCAATCTTGTAGACACCTTCAAAGGCGACGGCAGCGCTCGGCGCATCGGCCGGGACTGTTTGCGCGACGGCACCGGCGCACAGGCCCACAGAAGCGCAAAAACTGGCGACTCGCTTGGCGGCGGTTGACACGCTACATGGCCTTGAACAGGTGGGCGTACAGGCGGCTGACGACAAACTTTTCTTTGAGCCCGCGCAAGGTCAGGAAGGCCTTGCCGGCCTCATCACGCGTGACTGCTTCAATGGCCAGCGCCCGCACGATGGTGCCGCGGTGGATCTGCCAGAACACGCGGGTGTCAATTTGTTCCTGTAATTCTTTGAGCGGCGTTCGGATCAGGTATTCACGTTCGGCGGTCAGCACCCGCACGTATTTGTCGGCGGCCTCGAAACACAAGACATCATCCACCGGCACCATGCGAATGGCATTGCCCACGCTGGCCTGTATGACGGTTAAAGGAGCTGCGGGGGTGGTAGCCGCTGGTGCGCTGGGGCTCGCCAGCAAACCGCGCAATTGACTGAGGGTTGCTTCAAAATCGATAGCAGACTGTTGAGGTTTGGCGAGGGCTAGCTGCAGTTTTTCTATAGTCTTCTGCAGGCGTGTGGCCTGCACTGGTTTGAGCAGATAGTCCATTGCCTGGGCCTCAAAGGCTTGTACGGCGTACTGGTCGTAGGCGGTCACAAACACCAGTTGTGGGAATGGGCGTGCCTGTGGGCCGTCGGTGGGCCATTGCTCCGCCAATTCAGTGGCAGCTTCCAGGCCGCTCATGCCGGGCATACGGATGTCAAAGAACAGCACATCGGGTTGTAGCGCAAGTGCCTGGCGCACGGCGGACGCGCCATCCCCGACGGTGGCGACGATGTTGAGAGCAGGCCAGGCGCGCGCCAGCTCAATCTGTAGGGCTTGCGCCAGCAGGTGTTCGTCTTCAGCGATCAGGGCGGTGGGAGTGGTGGTAGTCATGGGGTCAGGCTTGGCGGATTGCGGTCAGTGGCAGGTGCAGCACGGTGGTGGTGCCGCGGCCGGGAATGGAGGTGGTGTGCTCCACGCGGCCCTTGTCTTCATAGGCGGCGGCCAGGCGTTCGCGTACCTGGGCCAGGCCGAAGCCGTTGGAAGCCAGTGCCGTGCTGTCAAAGCCTACCCCGGTGTCGCTGACCTCCAGGCTCAGCATGCCACCAGCGCGCCGGGCACGCACGGTGATGGTGCCGCCCTCCACCTTGGGCTCCAGTCCGTGCTTGATGCTGTTTTCGACCAGGGGTTGCAGCAGCAAAGAGGGCACGCTGACATCGGCCAGGTCGGCGGGCAAATCCAGCACGTAGTGCAGGCGCGGGCCCATGCGCACAGTCATCAGCTCCAGGTAGTCGCGCAGCCGGTCAAACTCCAGGCTCAAGGCATGGTTGCTGGCGCGCGACGCGCTGAGCGTGGCGCGCAGATAGGCCACCATGCGGTCCAGCATGTCCTGGGCGCGCTGGGGGTCGATAGCGATCAACACGCGCAGATTGGCCAGCGTGTTGAACAGCATGTGGGGTTCCAGCTGTGTCTCCAGCAGCTTCAGGCGTGATTCGGTTGCCAGGCGATTGGACTCCTCGATCTTCTGTTCCAGATAAGCGCTCTTGCCCCGGCTGTGAAAGTAGTAGGTAATGGGGATCCCGACCATGCCGCAAAACACGGCAGACAGCGCCAACTGCTTGCGCGAGGCAGATGCCCACGTGGACACGCCAAACCACCCATCCGCCAAAGACGTACCAACGGCGAAGCCCAGGGCAATGGCCACCAGTGGAAATACCTTGCCCCACAGGCCTTTGGGCCAGTTCAAAACTGCATTGGGCGCTACCAAATGGCGTCCAAAGTCGACAAACGCCCAGGTGCTGCAGCCAATGGCCAGCGAATAGACCAACGGAAATTCGTAGGAACGCTCAGGCCGAAACGCATACTGGATGGCGGCGAGCCCCAGGCAAAACGCCAGCGTCTGGACCAGGTTTTGCAGCTTGTCGATCCAGTCGATCTTCATGGCCCGTCACGCCGATCTTGCGCGCGCAGCAAACGCTCGCGCTCTTTCTGGACCATGCGTTCCCGCAAACCGCCACCGGCGCCCAGCACCCAAACCGACACACCATGCAGTGCCAGCCCCACGCCCCAACCCAGAAAGGGAATGATGGACCAGGAGCGGTCGCCAAAGCCGTATTTGGACATGGAAAATACAACCAGGTTGACGCCGGTGAACGCCGCCGCGTGGAAGAACCAGCCCAGCTTGGAACCCGCACGCTTGCTGGCTATGCGGTCTATCTCTTCGGCGCTGAGTGGCGGCGTGTGCGGAGCAGGTTTATCAGCCATGGAGCGGTCTTTTGGAAAATACGTGGCGCTGGATCAGCGGCGAAATGCGGTAGCGGTCTTCACCATAACTGGTGCCCAGGTTGGCCAACACCGTGCGGATGGCGGGCAGGCCAATGCTGTCGGCCCAAGCAAGCGGGCCTAGTGGGTAGTTCACACCCAGGCGCATGGCCGCATCGGCCGCTTGCGCAGAGCACACGCCCTGGTTGACGGCATCGGCCGCCTCATTGGCCAGCATGGCCACCGTGCGCATCACCGCCAAGCCGGGGATGTCGGCAAAGCGTGAGACCTGCACGCCTGTGGCCTGCAGTAGGGCTATGGCGGCGTCGGCCGCTTCGTCAGCGCATTGCGCGGCGGTGGCAACAGCAAGCCGGGTTGCCGCGCGGTAGTCCAGCGCAAGATCGACAAGCACCGTGTTCGCAAAACCGTTGTCGGACGCGCGCTGCGTGGCGCTGCGGCCATCGGTGACGAAGAGCACAGCGCCCTTAACCTGCGCGATACGGCCATCTACTGAGAGCGTGTTGTCGAACGGAATGGCGGCCTGGGTCAGTCGCTCGGCCAATGCCTGCGCGGCTGGCGACTCGCCACACAGGGTGATGCCGGTGGGCACTTCACGTGTGGCTTCGGTCTGGGGTGTGGGTTTGCTGGCGCCCTCGCGGTAGTCAAAGAATCCGCGGCCACTCTTCTTACCCAAAAAACCAGCGTCCAGCAGCTCTTTTTGCACCAGCGAAGGCATAAAGCGCGGGTCGTTGTAGAAGGCGTTCCACACCGAGCAGGTGACGGCGTAGTTGACGTCGTGGCCAATCATGTCCATCAGCTCAAACGGTCCCATGCGAAAGCCACCGGCCTCGCGCATGATGGCGTCGATGGTGGCGCAGTCGGCCGCACCCTCGGTCAGCAGGCGCAGGGCTTCGCCGTAGTAGGGGCGGGCGACGCGGTTGACGATGAAGCCGGGTGTGGATTTGGCATGCACAGCCGTCTTGCCCCAGGCGGTTGCCGTGGCAAACAGTGTGGCGGCCACGGCGGGGTCAGTCGCCAAGCCGGACACAATCTCCACCAGGGCCATCACTGGAGCCGGGTTGAAAAAATGCAGGCCCGCCAGACGCTGGGGGCGCTTGAGCGCGGCACCTATGGCGGTGACGGAGATGGACGAGGTGTTGGTGCCAAAGATGCAGTCGTCGCCGACGATGCCTTCCAGCTCCGCGTAAAGGCCTTGTTTGGCTTGCAGGCTTTCGACAATCGCCTCAATCACCAAGCTTGCACCGGCCAGCTCAGACAACTGTTGTACGGCTACCAGGTTGGCGTTGGCTTGTGCAGCGCGTTCGGGCTTTAGCTTGCCCTTGTCGGCCAGTTTGGTGATTTGGGCGCGGATGGCACGGATGGCTTCCTCTGCCGCCCCGGGCCGGTTGTCCATCAACTGGACGGTGTGGCCCGCTACCGCAGCGACCTGCGCGATACCGGCACCCATGGCGCCAGTCCCTATGACAGCGATGACGGATTGGGGCGGTAGCGGTGCAGTCACGGTAAGCGTCCTTTTACGGTTGGGGTTAGGCGGACGCAATAGTACTTTAGGCCAGTGAACCTTTTTGCATACCCGCATTGGCTTGGGTCAGGGCGATGCGCCAGAGTTTGGCTGCGCGGGCCAGGAAGATGCCGCTGAACGCGCCGTATAGAGCGCCAATGCTCAGCGCAAAACCGCTGTTGTGTGCCAGCGAAGGCTGCATGCCCATGCTGATGCCCACGGCGTATTTGGTGAAGAAGATGCCCATGAAAAGCGCCAATGGCACTGCACTGCCCGGCATCTGGAAGCGTCGGCTGGCCACGTCATACGTGATCTGGGCCGCGCTGGGCAATTGGAAATTGAGGGTGAAGGCCACCGCAGCGCCAATGCACCACGTCAGTAGAGCCTGGGGCGAATCACCAAAGACGGAGGTCACGCCATACAGCGACAGGCAGGTCATAGCCAGCGGCATGATGGTCATGCGGTTCAAGCCCACGCGCCGGGGCAGCATTTGCTTCAGGCCCAGCCACACGAGGGCCACGAACAAGACGAAAACCCATTTGGGTGTGTTGATCAGAATTTGCATGAACATGGTAGTTCTCCTAGGGGTGTTGGTTGGTCGATGGCTGGACTTTGCCAGCGCCAACCCGCTTGGAGAACCGCCTTGCGACGTTACCGCATCCGCGCAGTGCCAAATGCCTTCGGCGCGGCGCGGAATGCGCCGATCAGTAACGCACCAAGCTGCGGTAAACCAGCTTGGTATTGCCTTCGGCGGGTACAGTGATCTTCCACACTGCGGTATTGCTGGAGCCCTTGGTGTGCGGATGGCTCTCGGACTGCACCTGCCAGTCCCCAGGCATGGGTTCCTGCACGGTCACGACCACGGGCTCTTTCTTGGCGTTTTTCAGCACAATCTCGTACGCGCTTTCAAAAACATAGTTGTACTTGCTGGTGCTGCTGAGCTTCTTGAAGTCGGTCTGTTTCTTGTCGGCGGTGACGTCAAACGCGTCGCCCAGCTTCAGGCGCACGGTCTCGTTCTTCGGCGTGTGGTCTACCTTGTCTTCGCCAATGAACTGGGCGTTGCCGGAGCGGTCCTTTTTGTAGACCCGGATGATGCCCTTGGGCAACGGCATACCCAACTGTGAGGCCTCCTTGTTGTCGAACTCGACAAACACGCCCACCTTGAGCTTCTGACCCAGATCGCCGTAGCTGCTTTGGTAGTAATAGTCGTTGCCCTTGAGCAGCAGCTCCTTGCGTACCGGCACGCCGGAGGCCGACAGCAGCGACACCTGCTTGGTCTGGTTTTCGGCAATGGTGGTGGGGCGGGTCAGCGTGTAGAGGTGGTATTCGAAGAGGGATTCTTCGGCCATATCCATCTTCGCTTTGGCCATGGGTGCGGCCGCAGCCATGATGCCGCCGCGGGCCATCATTTGGGGTGCGACCTGGTTCACATCCCCCGCCACCAGTTGCAGCTTGGCATTGCGGTATGTGGCGCCGCTGGTATTGGTCAGCGTGACCCAGCCCGAGATGTCGAGCTTGTCCTCGGCAGGGTTGAGTTCCACCACGTAGTCGGCCTTCCAGGCCAGGCCTCCGGTCAGGTAGCTCAGTTCCAGGTCCTGCTGCTGCGCGCCGCTGTTGTCCAGCGCCATGACCAGTGTGGGGCGGTCGCGCAGGTTGGGCGGCACATCGCCGTAGATGATGCGGCCGGGGATGCCGGTCTCGATGCGGTTGCCGATCTTCAGCACCACGCCGTCGTTGGCCGACAGTACCAGGGCCTGCTCGGTGGTCTCCTGGCCGGTGGCGGTGTTGGTGCGGATGATGCTGACGCTTCGGCCCACATACTTCTCCAGCAGCTTCTGCGGGGTCAGCAAGTCAAAGTCGAAGTTTTGCTCCAGCACCGACACGCTGCCGGGCGCGCTGGTGCTGCGCATCAATGCGGTCTCGGGCCGCATGCGGGCGCTGACATCGCGGAACGCCAGGCTGGACGCGCCGCGCTTGAGCTGCAGCTTGCGCTGGTCTTTGACCAAGGCCAGGTTTTCGTTGTAGATGGTGACGGCCACTTCCTGCTGGTCGGCCAGTGTGCTGCGCTGCTCTTCAACCTGGGCATACGCCAAGCCGGTGGCGCCGGCAATGAGGGTCAGCGTGAACAAAGAGTTGCGAAGGGGTCTGTGCATAAGAGGTCTCGGGCAATGTGGGTAGTAGAGAATAGGGGGTTGACTGTATGCGAAGGCCTGTTGCAGCGCAACGGAAGTTGTATCTGCTATGAATATGTGAGCGTAGTAGTCATATTTTACGAGGGCTACAGCTTGTTTTTACTTAAGGAGTTGGTTTTGGATATTGCATTGCTGATCAAGGTCACGATCATGGGTATTGTGGAGGGCTTGACTGAGTTTTTGCCCATTTCGTCCACCGGGCACTTGATTTTGGCGGGCGCCCTGATGGGTTTTGACGATGACAAGGCCAAGGTATTTGATATTGCCATCCAGACCGGCGCCATTTTGGCGGTCATCATCGTTTACTGGCAAAAGATCCGTGACACCGTGGTCAACCTGCCCTCCAGCAAACAGGCGCAGCGTTTTGCCATCAACGTGGTGATCGGTTTCATGCCGGCCGGCATCCTGGGCTTTACCGTCTACAAGGCGATCAAGGCCCATTTGTTCAACCCCGGTGTGGTGGCCGGCGCGTTTATCGTTGGCGCCTTCATCATTTTGTGGGTGGAGAAAATTGCCAAACCCGTGCCCCGCATCCACACCATCGACGACATGACGCCCATGGACGCCCTCAAGGTCGGCCTGGTGCAGTGTCTGGGCATGATCCCAGGTACCAGCCGCAGCGGGGCTACCATCATTGGCGGCATGCTGCTGGGCCTGTCGCGCAAGGTGGCGGCTGAGTTTTCGTTCTTCCTGGCCATACCCACGCTGGTGGGGGCGGGCCTCTACAGCCTGTACAAGGAGCGCGCCATCCTGTCTATGGCTGACGTGCCGATGTTTGCCCTGGGTTTTGTGGTGTCGTTTATCAGCGCCTGGCTGTGCATACGCTGGTTGCTGCGCTTTATTGCAAACCACAGTTTTGTGGGCTTCGCGTATTACCGCATCGCCTTTGGCATCGTGGTGCTGGTTACCGCTTGGACCGGCACGGTGCATTGGGCGGCTTAGGCCGGGTTGATCTAACGTGAAGGTGACCGCGCAGGGTTGGCGCGCTTACTCTCGTTTTCGCTGTCCATATTGCGCAGCGCAGCCTCGATGGCGGCGCCGGTGGCGACGGGTTTTTCCATGGGAAACAGGTGGCTGCCATCCAACATCAGAATGCGGCCTTTTGTGATCTTTTCGGTCATGGCCATACCGACCTGTCGCATCTCGTGCGAAGCCAGCCCCCCGATAAACGTTACCGGGCACTTGACCGGATGGCGAGCCAGCAGCCGTTCCAGGTTATCGGGCAGCGTGTTGTAGAACTGAGTCTCCACCGCGCGGTCAAAGCTCAGCACGCGTTTGCTATCTGCCTCCAGCGTGCCGTGGGTTACGTAGTCCATCAGCACGCCGTCGTCCCATTTGGCGAATGCCTTTTTGTGGCGGAAGTGTTCGTAGGCCGCTTGCACCGACGGCCAGGTGTTGCGCCGCTTTTGGCTGACGGCACCCGGTGACAGTGAGCCAAACATCTGTGTCGTCTTCATGACGCCCAGCGCGGTAGAGCGCCAGCCGCCCACGATGGGCGAGTCCACCAGCACCACACCGCGTGCCAACTCGGGGTTACGGGACGCCGCCATCAGGCTTAGGAATCCGCCCAGCGAGTGACCGACCAGCCAAGCCGGTTCGCCCGTTTTGGCGGTCACGTCCTGCGCAAAATCCAGCAACTGTTGCACCACGTTCGGCCAGTTGTTGCTGACGGGGTAGCGTGGGTCGTGTCCGTATTTTTCAATCGCCTTAACGGCAAAACCACGCGAACGCAGGTCTTTGAACAAGACCTTGTACGTGCTGGCCGGAAAACTGTTGGCGTGCGAGAAAATGATGGTGGACGACATGGCGGACAGCGGCGCGCAGTGGTCTTAAATCAGCTTCTCTTGCGGTGTGGTGATCTTGCGCAAGGGCAGGCTGCGGGCCGAGCCCACCAGCAGCGGCACGTAGGTTTGGCCACCGTCCCACATCGGGTCTTCAATGCTGTCAAACACTTCGCGAAGCTTTTGACCCCAGTTGTCGTGCAGCATTTTGAAGTAGGGGTTGTGCTCGTCAATGCAGACAATACGATCGGTTTGCAGTTTGTCGACCTCATACACTACCAAGTCCATTGGCAGACCCACCGATAGATTGGACTTGAGCGTAGAGTCCATGGACACCAGCGCGCACTTGGCGGCCTCGTCCAGCGGCGTGTTGGGCGTGATGACGCGGTCCAGCACCGGCTTGCCGTATTTGGATTCGCCCACCTGGAAATAGGGGGTTTCTGGCGTGGCCTCTATGAAGTTGCCGGCCGAATAGACCTGGAACAAGCGCATGCCTTCGCCATTGATCTGGCCGCCGAAGATCAGCGATACATTGAAGTCAACACCGGCCTGCTGCAGCGACACGGCATCGCGGTCGTGCACGCGGCGGATGGCAGAGCCCAGCACGCGGGCCGCGTCGAACATGCTCTTGGCGTTCCAGATGGTAATGCCTTCGTCACCCTCGTTATCTTTGAGCCGCTCGACTTGCAGGATCTCGCGCACGGACTGCGAAATGCTTAGATTGCCCGCCGACAGCAGAACCATGAAGCGGTCGCCAGGGCGCTCGTACACGATCATTTTGCGGAAGGTGCTGATCTGGTCCAACCCTGCGTTGGTGCGGGAGTCGGAGAGAAACACCAATCCAGCGTTGAGTTTGATGGCTACGCAGTAGGTCATGGGATGGTCTGTGTCGCTTAGGGGAAGTACCTAGAGTGTATCGAGGGGCCCCGCCCTGGACGAGAATTTTTGCGCTCCGCCTGCTTTTGTGCAATGCTCCCTAAAGGTCGTCCTTCCGTGTTTCCACAGAAAGCAAGTCATGAAAAATTTCAAGATATCTGTTCGGCTGTACATGTTGATTGCCGTCTTGTCGGCCATCATGCTGGTCCTGGGGCTGTTTGGTTTGCGCGGGTTGGACCAAACCAATGCCGGGCTGAAAACTGTGTATGAAGACCGCACGATTCCGTTGGGGAGGTTGTCGGATGTGCAGGCGCTATTGCTGGAAAATCGGCTGGCGTTGCTCAGCATGGTGGCCAATGCAACGCCCGAAGAACTGCAGCGCGGCGTGGGTGATTTAGAGAAAAATGCTCCCGAGATCGACCGGTTGTGGAAGGAATACTCGGCGACTAAAGCAACTCCTGAGGAAGAAAAAGTCGCCAAGCAGATGGCTCTGGACCTTGCCAAGTTTCGAGCGGAGGGCCTGAGTGCAACGGTCGCCGCTGTAAAGGCCGGGAACTATGACGAAGCCAAGAAACTCAGCTTCGAAAAGGTTCGCCCACTATATGTACCTGTTCGCAAAGCAATTGCTGCCTTGAACGAAATTCAGGTTGCAGAGGCTAAGCTTGAGTATGAGGCCGCGCAGTCGCGGTACAACACCGCGCGCATGGTTTCCTGGGCACTCATCCTGGGCGGCGTGGCCTTTGCGGCCCTGTTTGGCTGGGTGTTGATCCAGGGCATTTCGCGTGATCTGGAGCAGGCCGTCCAGGCGACCACGGCAGTGGAGCAAGGCGACCTGACCTTCCCCATCCGCGTCGATAGCAAGGACGAAATCGGCCTGCTGCTGCACTCACTGCAGGGCATGCAGGCTGGCCTGGTCAAGGTGGTCGCCAACGTGCGCAGCGGCTCCGAGGGTGTTGCAACCGCGAGTTCAGAAATCGCCCAGGGCAACAACGATCTGTCGGCCCGCACGGAGCAACAGGCCAGTGCACTGGAAGAAACCGCTGCGTCCATGGAGGAGCTGTCGGCCACAGTCAAACAAAATGCAGATTCGGCACAGCAGGCCAACCAGTTGGCCTTGAATGCTTCGACCGTTGCCATTCGGGGTGGCGAGGTCGTGGGCAAGGTGGTGGAAACCATGAAAGGCATCAACGATGCCAGCCGCAAGATCAGCGACATCATCAGTGTGATCGACGGAATTGCCTTTCAGACCAATATTTTGGCGCTGAATGCGGCGGTGGAGGCGGCCCGTGCGGGCGAGCAGGGCCGTGGCTTTGCCGTGGTGGCGTCGGAAGTGCGTTCGCTGGCTGGGCGTTCTGCAGAGGCAGCCAAGGAGATCAAGATGCTCATCAACGCCAGTGTGGAACGGGTTGAACAGGGCACGGCGCTGGTCGACCAGGCCGGCACCACGATGACCGAGGTGGTGAGTTCCATCAGACGTGTGACCGATTTGATGGGTGAAATCAGCGCCGCCAGCAACGAGCAGTCGGCGGGTGTTTCACAGGTGGGCGAGGCGGTGGTTCAGATGGACCAGGTGACCCAGCAAAATGCAGCACTGGTTGAACAGATGGCCGCTGCGGCCAGCAGTCTGCAAAACCAGGCCGCCGATTTGGTGCAGGTGGTAGCCGTCTTCAAACTCGGTGCGGCGGAGCATGCAGGCGCCGGTGTTGCCCGCCGGGCACCGACTGCGCCACGGACTCTTTCAAAACCTGCCGTCGGCAGGGCGGCGACCCCAAAGGCACCGCATCGCACTATCCCCAAACCTGCGGGTAGCGGCGCCAAGCCACTCGGCATTTCGCAGAACAAGGCGGCAGCGAAGGGCAATGACGATTGGGAGTCGTTCTGATTAGGAAGCCTGGCTCCCTCCAGCCAAAGCCTTCAACTGGTACAGCGCCTCCAGCGCCTCCCGCGGGCTCAATGCATCTGGGTTGATGGCCGCCAGCCGCATGTCCAGTGCGGAAGCCGCTATGGTTTCAGCAGCGGGCGGAGCTGCAAACAGATCCACTTGGGCGTGGGATTCTGTGGCCTGTAGCTCTAGCGCATCCAGCGTGTGGCGCGCCTGGTTCAGCACCGCTGCGGGCATGCCGGCCAGGCGGGCCACCTGGATACCGTAGCTCTTGCTGGCCGGGCCGCTCTGGATCTCGTGCAGGAACACGATGTCGCGGCCCGACTCGGTGGCGCTGACGTGCACATTCAGTGCGCAGTGGTGGGTGGCGGGGAACTCGGTCAGCTCGAAGTAGTGGGTGGCGAACAGCGTGAAGGCTTGCGTCTTGTCGTGCAACTGCGTGGCAATCGCACTGGCCAGGGCCAGCCCGTCGAACGTGGATGTGCCGCGGCCAATCTCGTCCATCAACACCAGCGAATTGGGGCTGGCCGCGTGCAAGATCTGCGCGGCTTCGGTCATCTCCAGCATGAAGGTGGATTGGGCGTTAGCCAAGTCATCAGCGGCGCCGATGCGGGTGTGGATGGCGTCAATCGGCCCCAGGCGGCAGGCGCTGGCGGGCACATAGCTGCCGATGGAAGCCAGCAACACAATCAGCGCAACCTGGCGCATATACGTGGACTTGCCGCCCATGTTGGGGCCGGTGATGATTTGCAGGCGTTGTTTGGTGCCTAGGCGCGTGTCGTTGGCAATGAAGTTGCGGCTACCGGAGGGACCCGTCAAACCGCTCAATTCCGCTAGCCGCGCCTGCACCACTGGGTGGCGGCCCTGGGTGATGTCTATGCAAGGTTCGACCACAAACTGCGGCGCGCACCAGCCCAGTGTCAGCGAGCGTTCGGCCAGTGCGCACAGCGCGTCCAGCGCGGCCAAGGCGCGTGCCGTGCGGGTCAGCATGGGCACAAACGCTTGCAGCCGGTCCAGCACCTGCTCAAACAGCCACTTCTCGCGCGCCAAGGCGCGCTCCTGGGCGGAGAGCGCTTTGTCTTCGAACGCTTTCAGTTCGGGGGTGATGAAACGCTCGGCATTCTTCAAGGTCTGGCGGCGTCGGTAGTCATCGGGCACCTTGTCGGCCTGGCCGGTCGTGACCTCGATGTAGAAACCGTGGACCTTGTTGAACTGCACGCGCAAGTTGCTGATGCCGGTGCGGGCTCTCTCACGGCCCTCCAGGTCCAGCAGAAATTCGTCGCAATTGGTCTGGATGGCGCGCAGCTCGTCCAGCTCGGCATCAAAGCCAGTGGCAATGACGCCGCCGTCACGCACCAGGGCAGCGGGCTCTGCAGCGATGGCTTGCAATAGCAGCGCTGCACAGTCAACCGGCGGCTCCAGGTCCAGGGCGATGTTAGCCAAATAGGCCTCTAGCCCTCGTAAAGACTGGGCGAGTAGCTCTGTTTTTTGTAGCGTCACCACCAGGGCAACCAGTTCACGCGGGCGCACCTGGCGCAGTGCGGTACGCGCGGTGATGCGCTCCACATCGGCGCTGCCCTTGAGCTGCTGGCGCAGGCCCTGCCACGGCGCCAGCGTGGACGACTGCAGGGTGCCGCTACGCAGCGCGGCGATGGCATCCAGCCGTGCTTGCGCCCGCGCGCGGTCACGCCGGGGTGCCAGCAGCCAGCTCTTGAGCATCCGGCTACCCATGCCGGTCAGGCAGGTGTCCAACAGCGAGAACAGCGTGGGTGAATCCTCGCCGCGCAGGGTCTGCGTCAATTCCAGGTTGCGCCGCGTGGTTGGCGGTAGATCAATCAGTTCGCCGTCGCGCTGCACCTGTACCGCGCTGATGTGGGTCAGGGCCCGGCCCTGGGTGTGTTCTGCATAGCCCAGCAGCGCGGCGCAGGCGGCATGGGCCAGCGGCAGGTCTTGCGCGTTCCAGCTCGCCAGGCTGGCGGCTTGCAGTGCGTCCAGCAGCTTGCGCTGGCCCAGTGCGGGGTCAAACTGCCATTCGGGCCGGGCTGTGGTGTACAGGGCGTTGGTGCCACTACCGTTCATGCGCAGGCGTTTGAGCCGGTCTTCAAAGGCTTGCGTGGCCCCGGCGCTGTAGGCCAGCTCGCTGGGGCTGACGCGGGCCACCCACTCGGGCACGGCGTCGGGCGCGCATTCGGCCAGGTGCACCACGCCCTGGGTGACGCTGAGCCAAGCCAGGCCGCAGCGGTTGCGCGGGCCCTGGTGCACGGCCATCAGCACGGATTCGGATTTTTCGCTGAGCAGTTCGGCATCCACCAGCGTGCCGGGGGTCACCACGCGGACCACCTTGCGCTCCACCGGCCCCTTGCCGGTGACTTCGCCGACTTGCTCGCAGATGGCAACCGATTCGCCATGGCGTATCAGCTTGGCCAGGTATCCCTCCATCGCGTGGAAGGGCACACCGGCCATCACCACCGGCTCGCCGGCGGACTGGCCGCGCTGGGTCAGCGTGATGTCTAGCAGGCGTGAGGCCTTCTCGGCATCGGCGTAAAACATTTCATAGAAATCACCCATGCGGTAAAAGAGGAGGGTATTGGGGTGGGCAGCCTTGAGACCAAGGTACTGCTGCATCATGGGGGTATGGGCAGTCAACGCAAAACCGTCAATGGGCGATGGGGATTTGTCTTTTGAAATCAAAGAGATAGCTACCATGAAAGAAGTTGCACAGCCGGTATTTCGATAGGTGGATTTACACCCACACGATGAAAGACAAAAGTGCGGTCATCGGGGGAAACCTACTAAACACAACATGTTGATCAATTCAGCTATTGTCCGACACGGATACGTTTTAGCTGCATTGCACACCATCTGGAAAAAAGTGGACCAGAGGGAGACCAAAGAGCCCGGGTCAGACTTCGACTTGAAACTGGTCCCCCTGCTGCTTTTGAAAGACTAAAGGTCACATGCCAGAAAGCGCACGCGAAAGGTGTTCCGCGAAGCGGCGAACCCGCGCTGGCATGAGTCGTGATGTGGTTAAGGCCTGCACTTGCACTTCTGTGGGAATCCACTCTGGCAGCACACGCACCAGTTGACCGGAATTGACATATACATTCGCCAGGTTTTCATCCAATTGGCCGACACCACAGCCTTGCAGGGCCAACTGACATGCCAGATGCGGTCCCCCTGAAACAAAGCGGCCTTTGACGTTGACACTTTGTCGAGGCTCATTGGGTGAACTTACACGGCGCATGGACCACGTGGAAGCCCATTCGCTGGTGGTGAGTCGAATGCAGTCCACTGACGACAGTTCTTGCGGCTCCTTGATCACTGTTCCACAGGATTTCAAGAAGCCGGGACTGGCGTAGATGCCCTGCTTCAATGTGCCGAGGGGTTTTGCCACAAGGCTTGAGTCGCGCTGGGGTCCCATGCGGATGGCCAGGTCAAGGTTATTTGTTAGCAGGTCTTCAACTCTTGAACTCAGCGATAGCTCAATGTTGACAGCCGGATTCTCTTTGGAGAACCGCGTTAACACCGAAGCTAGATAGAGGTTCGCAAAGTCCGGCGTGCAGGCCAACCGCAGGATACCGCTTGCAACGTGGATCGTGTCGGAAATTTCTTCGTGCGCGAGTGTGGCTTCTTCCACCAGGTGCTTGCACCGTCGGAAATACGTGGCTCCCTCTTCGGTGGTCTCGACCTTTCTGGTAGTCCGGTTCAAGAGGCGAAAGCCGATAGTGGTTTCGAGCGCAGACACGCGGCGCGACAGTGTTGACGCGGGCATGTCCAGCCGCTCCGCAGCC
This sequence comes from Rhodoferax sp., assembly GCF_025356155.1. Taxonomy (GTDB): domain Bacteria; phylum Pseudomonadota; class Gammaproteobacteria; order Burkholderiales; family Burkholderiaceae_C; genus Allorhodoferax. The sequence continues at coordinate 20,717 of NZ_JANXUQ010000072.1, forward strand.
TTTGTGAAGCTCTTGGCGTTGACCACCTCAATGAATAGCGCTATGTCGCTTAGCAAGTGTTTTGTCATGCCTTATTAACTCATATTTGGAATAGTTATATCTAATATGATTATTTATTTCATTTTTAAATGTAAATAACATTCATTTGCTTGATTGAAACCAACTTAGGAACCACACATGACAAGTTCTGATCGACGCAATTTTTTAAATGGAACCGCTGCTGGCGCAGCCGCCATGGTCGGCGCCGTCGCCATGAGCGCAAGCCCACTATCAGCCGAAGCCGCGACCCCACCCCCCAAACCCAAGGAGAAAAAAATGCACACAGCCAATCACAACACTTTCAACGCCAAGAACACCGCCATCGTGCTGGTGGATCACCAAAAGGCAACCATGGAGTGGATCTACAGCCAGGACAAAAAAAATGTCGAGAATAATCTGCGAATGTTGGCTCGCATAGGTGCAGAGGTGGACGTTCCGCTGTTGATTACAACGACGTTAGAGGAGCAAATAGGTTTGACTTGGGAGGGCATTCAACAAGCTGCTCCAAAACAGTTTGCTAACCGTATTAAGCGCGGCGGCACCTTAAATTGCTTTATTGATCCGGCATTTAAAAGTGCCGTGAAGAATTTAGATCGAAAAAACCTCATCATCTGTGGACTGACGACGGACATCTGCCTGCTACACACGGTAGACAGCGCCGTTAAAGAGGGCTACAACGTCATCGTCGTAGCAGATGCCAGCGGCAGCATGAGCAAGTTGGCCGACGACACCTCATTTGACTATTTTCGGCAAATCGGTGCTTTCGTGTTGTCTGCAAATGCTGCGGTGACGGAGTTATTCCAAGACTTCAGCACACCTGATGGTCAAAAAGTGATGAATATCAATCTGCAAGAAGTGATTTCCAAACTTGGGAAGTAGTCTTCAACCAATAGGTGATGCCTTTAAAGGGCGGCCGTGGGGACCACAACTTCGTAGCGCTATCACTGTGTCCTTCGGCCGCAATCGGTGCTACGCTTGTACTGTCGCCACAAACCGCAGGACCACGTAGTGAAACCCAAACTTCTTATTGTTGACGACAGCAACGTCTCCCGGCTGATGATCAAGGGACGCATCGCGGTGCTGCAACCCGATTGGGAGGTGATAGAGGCCGCCAGTGGTGACGAAGCCGTGGCGCTGGTCCCCACGGCCAAGCCGGACTTCATCACCATGGATGTCAACATGCCCGGCATTACCGGGTTTGAAGCGGCCGAGAAAATCCGCCAAACCGACCAGCGCGTCAAAATCGTCATCCTCACGGCCAACATCCAGAGCAGCAGCCGTGAGAAAGCCGAGCAATTGGCCGCCAAATTCGTGCAAAAGCCGGTAACGCAGGCGTCCATGCAGCAAGCCATAGACTATTTTTTGGCCACACCATGAAGCTCACCGCACTGCAACTGGACGCGCTGGCTGAAATCTTCAACCACGGTGTGGGGCAGGCGGCTATGGCTTTGAGCGAGTTGGCCGGTGAAGAGGTTCAACTCAGTGCACCGCGGGTCGAAGAGCTGTCACGGCTGCAAATCACCGAGAAACTCAACGCCCAGGGCGCCAACCGCATTTGCGCCGTGCGCCAGGGCTTCTCGGGCGCTATCAACACCGAGGCGCTGCTGATGTTCCCGGTAGACCAGAGCCTGCACTTGGTGCAATTGATGGTTGGGGATGATTTTCCGCTGGCGCAATTGAGCGAGATGGAGCAAGAGTCTTTGGCCGAAATCGGCAATATCTTGCTTAATTCGGTGGTCTCCAGCGTGGCCGACATGCTGGATATCGAGTTTGAAGGCACGCTGCCACAGGTGGAGCTGGGCCAGGTGGCCGAGGTGTTGCATGCCACCGAGAGCCTGGAAGATTTGATCCTGAGCCTGCAGATCAACTTCAAAATTGCGTCGCGGCAGATTCAGGGTTATTTGGTGTTTCTGCTCGACGTGACCTCCGGCGACATGCTGGAAAAGAAGATATCCGCCTTCCTCGGGTCTTTGCCATGAGTGCTGATCAGCCTAATGGCGCTGCGAATGCGGGCCTGCCGGTATGGCTCGACTGGGTGCTGTACAACACCCAGTCGGGCCTGGTCTTGTTGGATGCCGACATGCGCATTGTGTTTGCCAACAAGTGGTTTCTGCTGCGGGCCGGGTTGTCGGCCGAGCATGTAAATGGCGGTGCCTTGCTGGATGTGTTCCCCGTGCTGAAGGGTAGCCACTTTGAGCGGGCACTGGTCAAGGCCATGCGCTCGGGTTTTCCGGCACTGATGTCGCAGACCATGCACCCTTCGCCCTTTCCGCTGTATGCGCCGGTTGGGCCGCGTGCCAATGACAACCTGCTGCGCCAGTCCATACACATCGTTCCAATGGGGCCGGCCGATGTGGCGATGGCCGGGCAGCGCTACACACTGGTGCAGATTGCCGACGTGTCACCCACCGTGGCCCGCGAACGCCTGCTCAAGGCCCATGCGGACCATATGAGCGACCTGGTCCATATCGACGCCCTCACGGGGCTTGGAAATCGCCGCTTTTTTGATGAATCCATGGCCGCTGAAATGCGCGCAGCCAGTCGCAGCGGCGGTATGTTGGGGCTGGTGCTGATGGATATTGACCGATTCAAGCAGTTCAATGATCTTTATGGCCATCCGGCTGGGGACCGCTGCCTGCAGGGCGTAGCCAATGTGCTCAAGGCCGTGTGCCGCAGGCCGCGTGACCTGGTGGCGCGTTACGGCGGTGAAGAGCTGGCGGTGATACTGCCCGATACCGACATGGCCGGTGCCGTTCAGGTTGCAAAAGACATACTGCAAAAGCTGCGTGATCTGCACATCCCGCACGCCGACAACCTGGAGCAGACCATGGTGACGCTCAGCGCCGGTGTTTTTGCCGGCCGCCTCAATGCCGATGAGTCGGTGGAGACCCTGATCCAAAAGGCCGACCAGGCACTCTATGCCGCCAAAAACGATGGGCGCAACCGGGTGTTTTGCTTTGACGTCGGACATAGTTCGGCATTGGCGGTTTGACCGAAGAAGGCCCCGAGTGGACGCCATTTTTCAAGCTATCTTCATGGAGAGCCCTGAGGCCATAGCGCTGACCCGGGCGCGCGATGCAACCATCATCGCGGTGAATGATGAGTGGGTCAGCCTGACCGGCTACAGCCGCGACCAGGTCTTGGGGCGAACGGCGGTGGAAATTGGCCACTGGCCCGATGAAGTTGCGCGCAAACATGCGCTCCAGCCCTTGCAGACCCACCGAAGGGTGCGGGATCTGGACATCACCATGGCTCTTGCCGATGGCGTGCACCGCCTGATTTGCATGAATGCCGTGTTGGTGGACGTGCAGGGCGAGTCCTACATTCTGTTTTATCTGCGCGATGTGACCGTAGACCGCATGTCGCAGGCGGCGGCTGTTGCAGGCGAGCGGGCCCTGGCGCAGACCAATGAAAAGCTCAACCGCCAGGTGACCCTGCATGAGATGACCGAATCGGTTGCAAAGGTCGGGCATTGGGTGGTGTACCCGGGGGACGCGATGGTGCGGCTGTCGCACGGCTACTGCGCGATCGGCAACCTGGGTGATGTGCAGTCCGTCCCCATGGGCGAACACTACCAGGGCGTAGTGGACGAGTACAAACCGCTTGTCAAACAGGCTATCCGGCAGATGAATGGCGACATTGTGGAATACCGCTGGCGCAGGCCGGATGGCAAGACGCTGTGGATACGTTCGCGCATGCACCGCCAGGTAGAAAATGGCGAGGTAAAGGCCGAATTTGGCGTCGTGCAGGACATCTCCAGCGAACGGGCTGCCTTGCAAGCTGCTGTGGACCAACTGGCGGCCGCGCAGCAAAGCGAAGCCCGCTTTCGCAGCCTGACCGAGCTGAGCTCCGACTGGTACTGGGAGCAGGATGCCGAATACCGTTTTTTGCGGGTAGATGGGGATATGGCTGGCGACCGCGGCATGCCGGCCGACAGTTTCCTCGGCCTGACGCGCTGGAACTCCGGCGTGGAAGGCATCAGCCCGGCGCAATGGGCCGTACATCGCGCTGCGCTGGATGCCCGTGAAACCTTCCATGACTTTGAGATGTGCCGTCGCCACCCAAATGGCTCCTTGATCTGGGTGGCCATCAGCGGTGCGCCGATCTTTGACAGCAATGGCATTTTCGCCGGTTACCGCGGCACCGGGCGCGAGATCACGGCCCGCAAACAGGCTGAGGCCGATATTGAACGGCTGGCGTTTTACGACGCGTTGACTGGTCTACCCAATCGGCGCCTGCTGATTGACCGCCTCACCCAGGCCGTGGTGTCCAGCGCGCGCAGGGGCTGTTTTGGTGCCTTGCTGTTCATTGACCTGGACAACTTCAAGGTCCTCAATGACACCCGCGGCCACCACATGGGAGACGAGTTGCTCAAGCAGGTGGCATGGCGGCTGACCGACTGTGTGCGCGCCATCGACACTGTGGCCAGGCTGGGGGGCGACGAGTTTGTGGTCATGTTGGAAGACTTGGGCACAGTGGAGATAGACGCCGCCGCCCAGGCCGAAGCCATCGGCAAGAAGATTTTGGTGGCCATTAATAGGCATTTCGTACTGGGCGAGCAGACGCACCACGGCTCACCCAGCATCGGAGTGACGCTGTTTTTCAACCACCAACAAAGCGTGGACGAGTTGCTGCAGCGCGCCGATCTGGCCATGTACCAGTCCAAGGCGGCGGGGCGCAATACATTGCGCTTCTTTGACCCGGTGATGCAGGCGGCAGCCAGTGCGCGCGCTGTGCTGGAGATTGACCTGCGCCGTGCGCTGCAGCACAAAGAATTCAGCCTGCACTACCAGCCGGTGGTCGATGAAAGCAGCTCCATCACCGGCGTGGAGGCTTTGCTACGTTGGCACCACCCGCAGCGGGGCATGGTGTCGCCAGCGGAATTTATCCCTGTGGCGGAGCAGGCGGGTTTGATCATTCCGTTGGGCCACTGGGTGCTGCAGGCTGCTTGCGCGCAACTGGTGGCATGGAACGGCAGCGCGGCTACCCGCAAGCTCACCATGGCGGTCAACGTGAGTGCGCGCCAGTTCCGCCACCCCGATTTCACCGAGCAATTGCTGGATTTGCTGCGCGTGAGCGGCGCCAACCCCTATCGATTGAAACTGGAGCTAACCGAGAGCATGCTACTCAGTGATTTCGACGATGTCATCGTCAAGATGGGGGAGTTGCGGTCCATCGGCGTCAACTTTGCGTTGGACGACTTTGGCACCGGTTATTCGTCGCTGTCGTACCTCAAGCGCCTTCCATTGGACCAGCTCAAGATCGACCAGTCTTTTGTGCGCGACGTGCTGACTGACCCCAACGACGCGGCTATTGCACGCACGATCTTGAGCCTGGCGCACAGCCTGGATTTGAGTGTGGTCGCGGAAGGTGTGGAGACGGCCGGGCAGCGCGACTTTTTGCTCAAGATGGGCTGCAAGGCTTTCCAGGGTTATTTCTTTGGCCGCCCGGTGGCGGTGGAAGCGTTGGAGTTGCCCGGCTGAATGTTGCCCCCCACGCTGCGCCGCTGCGCGGCTGGCTTACAACGGTGCGCTGTCGGCTTCAGGTTCTTGCGGAGCCTCTTCTTCATCGGCACCTTCGCCCTCTGGGTCGTTGATCGGAGCGTGGCGGGCTTGGCGCAAAGCGGCCTTTTCACCTGCGCTGGCGAACTTGCTGTACTTGCCCAGGATGCTGATCAGTTGGCCGTAGATGCGCGGGTTGCCAGCCAGGCATTCCTGCTGGTCCAGAAAATCAGCTTCACCGGTAAAGTTGCCGACCAGGCCACCGGCCTCGGTCACCAACAGTGAGCCGGCTGCCACATCCCAGGGCTGCAGGCCGGTCTCGAAAAATCCTTCGGTGTAGCCGGCGGCCACATAGGCCAAATCTAGCGCGGCGGCACCTGGGCGGCGCAGACCGGCCGTGCGCTTCATCACGTCGCCCATCATGGTCAGGTAATTGGCGAAGTTGTCACCCGGGCGGAACGGGAAACCGGTGGACAGCAGCGCGTCCTTCAAGTGGATGCGTTTGGACACGCGCAGGCGGCGGTCATTCAAATACGCACCACGGCCTTTGGTGGCGGTGAACAGATCGTTGCGGGTGGGGTCGTACACAACGGCCTGTTCGATCTTGCCTTTGACGGCCAGCGCGATGCTGACGCAGTACACGGGCAGGCCGTGGATGAAGTTGGTGGTGCCGTCCAACGGATCGATGATCCAGACGAATTCGGAGTCTTTGGCGCCATGTTCGCGCCCGGATTCCTCAGCCAGGATGCCGTGGCCCGGGTAGGCCGTCAGCAAGGTTTCTATGATCGCCTGCTCTGCAGCATGGTCCACTTCGGTGACAAAGTCGTTGGCTTTTTTTTGCGAGATGCGAACGGATTCGATATCGAGGGCGGCGCGGTTGATGATGGATCCGGCAGCGCGTGCGGCTTTGACGGCCACGTTGACCATGGGGTGCAGATTGAGCGACATAAATTTTTTTAGTGTGTTTGTGGGACAGATCTTTAGCTCTGACCCCAACTGACTGGAAGAACTGACGCTCCGCTGGCGATGCAGGCGGCGACAATACAGCCATTTTAACGGCTGGACCTTGGTTGCGCACTCTATTGGCTTCAATTCGCTTTCAGTCTGGCCCTCTTTCCCCCATTTCCCGATGCAGACTCGCTTCATCCTGATCAACACCAGCCATGCCGGCAATGTGGGCGCCGCCGCCCGCGCCATTAAAACCATGGGGTTTGACGACCTGGTGCTGGTGGCACCGCGTTGGGCCAATGTGCTGCGCCGGGAAGAAACGATCCAGCGGGCTAGCGGCGCGCTAGACGTGCTGGACAAGTGTCGCATTGTCGACACGCTGGATGAGGCGCTGGAGGGCATGACCCACCTGTGCGCCACGGCCATGACCCCGCGCGACTTCGGGCCGCCCACGGTGGCGCCGCGTCAACATTTTGAATCGCTATCAAAAACAGAGCGGGCTAACCATATTTCACGAGGGCTAGAGGCAGATTTGTCTCAAACCGTTCGGGAAAGTGAGCCCCTGGAATCTGCAGCGGCCCCACAGCAGGGGATTGCATTTTTGTTTGGCTCCGAGCGCTTTGGCATGCGCAACGAAGACGTCTACCGCTGCCATGCCTGCCTGAGTATCCCCAGCAACCCGAAGTTTGGTTCGCTCAATATTGGCGCGGCACTGCAAGTGGTGGCGTATGAATGGCGGCTGGCTTTGGGTGGGTTCAGCGAGCAACTCGCCGCCGGGACGTGGGGGCCGCAATTTTCCGCCGGGCAGCCCCAAGGGAAATTAGCCCCACGCGACGGAAAATCCGGAGCCCCTTCCCCGGATGGGGGCAGCGACCCGCAGAGCGGCGGAGCGTGGGGGCCACAACTAGCCGACGCAGCCCAAGTGGCCGGTATGCTGACCCATCTGGAGCAATCCTTGGTGGCGCTGGGTTTCCTGGACCCGGCCGCCCCCAAGAAGCTGATGCCGCGCCTGAACCAGCTCTTCAATCGCGCAGGCGTCACGCAGGAAGAAATCCACATCCTGCGGGGCATTGCCAAGGCCATATTGCAGCAGTCGGCCGACGGGGGCGGCAACAGGTAGACTTCCACGCATGTTTTCACGCCTACGCTCCGACATCCAGTGCATCCTCGACCGCGACCCTGCCGCGCGTACGACCTGGGAGGTGCTGACCTGCTACCCAGGCCTTCACGCTCTGGTACTGCACCGCCGCGCGCACTGGTGCTGGACGCATGGCCTCAAGTGGCTGGGCCGGTTCATATCGCACATGTCACGCTGGGCCACGGGCATTGAGATACACCCCGGTGCTGTCATTGGCGAGAGGGTGTTTTTTGACCATGCCATGGGCGTGGTGGTGGGCGAGACCGCCGAGATTGGCGACGGTTGCACCATTTACCAGGGCGTGACACTGGGCGGCACCTCGCTGTACAAGGGCGCCAAGCGCCACCCCACGCTGGGCAAGGATGTGGTGGTCAGCGCCGGTGCCAAGGTGCTGGGCGGGTTTTTGGTGGGCGATGGTGCCAAGATCGGCAGCAACGCGGTGGTCATCAAACCCGTGCCACCGGGTGCCACGGCGGTGGGCATTCCGGCCCGCATCATCCCTAGCAAGACGGGCGAGAGCGCGGATGTGACCCATTCCGAACCCAAATTCAGCGCCTATGGCATCACGCAGGAAGACGACCCGGTCAGCCAGGCGTTGCGTGGCCTGATCGATTCAGCGTCGGGCCAGGAGCACCAGATTGCGCTGCTGTGGAAGGCGATTGAGACCTTGTCGGCCAACCGCCGTGACAGCGCCGATTGCGTGCCGGACTGCGTTCCCGGCGACGCAGCCCGCAAAGAATGTTTTGAAGCCGAGCGCCTCAACCAACTGGTTGGCAAATAAGAATCTTGCGGGACAGACCGAAGCGCAGCGTAGCTCTGTCGCCAACTGATTAAGGGTGTTTAGGCCGGATGGCGCTCTTGGGCCTGAAGGCCTTGCACACGGAATCCACCGTTTGCAGATATGGTCCATCAATCAAATCGATGCAGTAGGGCACAGCGGTGAAAATGCCACTGACCAATTGCTGGCCGTCAGCGTCCTTTAAACCCTCCAGCGTTTCGGCGATGGCCTTCGGCTGACCGGGCAGATTGATGATCAGGCTCCGGTCCCGAATCACCGCCACCTGGCGCGACAGGATGGCCGTTGGCACAAACTTCAGGCTGATCTGGCGCATTTGCTCGCCAAAACCCGGCATTTCCTTGTGCGCCACGGCCAGCGTGGCCTCGGGTGTTACGTCGCGCAGCGCAGGGCCGGTGCCACCGGTGGTCAGCACCAGGCTGCAACCGGCATCCACCAGTTCAATCAACGTCGCACTGATCGTCGCCTGCTCGTCGGGGATCAAACGCGCTTGAAAATGCAGCGGGTTTTGCAGTGCACGACCTAGCCAGTCTTTCAAGGCTGGCAGACCCTTGTCTTCGTACACGCCGGTGGATGCGCGGTCGCTGATGGACACAATGCCAATTTTTACGCCGTCCAGCGCAGGCAAGGGCGCATCAACACTCACGCATCAGCTCCGGGGTTGTTGGGGAAATCATCTTCTGGCCCAATCGGGTCTGGCACATCGCTGCCATGGAGCAGGTGTTCACGCACCAGCTGGAAAATGTCGCGGTAGGCACGGCCATGGCGCACGGCTTCGCCGGGCTTCTCGGGCTTGGCGTCCTTGCGGGCCTGACGGATCAGCGCGCGCAGTTGCTGTATGTCGGCGGCCGGGTTGATGTTGACCCATTGGCCGACCGCATCGTCGTCTGCAATCAGGCGGTCGCGCCATTGCTCGGCGGCGTGCAGGGCCAGTGTTTCCTTGGCAGACGGTGCGTGTTGTTCGTCAATGGAGATACGGATGGCGTCCAGCGTCGCGGGCTCCAGTTGCCGCATCCGCTTGCCAATGAACTGCATCAGTCGACGGCGGCCTTCGAAGTTGGTGATGCGTTTGTATTCTGCAATGGCTTCCATCAGCTTGTCCGGCAGTTCCAAGCGGGTCAACAGTTGCGCACGCAGGGTCAACAACTCAGTCCCAAGCTTTTGCAGCTCGGTGCTTTCGCGCTTGAGGTCGGTGCGGCTTTTGTCGTCGGTTCCCTTGAGCTCGCGCTTGAGCTCCAGGTCCAATTCACTGCCTTCCGTCACAAATTTACCGTTGACGAAATAGCCTTTTTTTAGTTTGCTCATATAGACAAGTATCATAGCCTCCGCTATGAAGACCCCCCAATCCTCCCTTCCAACGTCGCCAGCAGGCGCTCCATCCACCAAGCCAGCCGACAGCGGTTTTGCCTTTAGCCGACCCTTTTTTGAATCGCTAGTGGACAAAGCCCTGGCCCACGCCAAGAAGCTGGGCGCCACCGACGCAGGGGCCGAGGTGTCCGAAGGCTGCGGCCTTAGTGTGTCCGTGCGCAATGGCGAGCTCGAAAATGTGGAGCGCAACCGCGATAAGTCTTTGGGCGTCACGGTTTACGTCGGCCAGCGCCGCGGGAATGCCAGCACGTCGGATTTCTCGGACGAGGCGATTGCACAGACGGTGGCCGCCGCCTATGACATCGCCCGTTTCACCGCTGAGGACGCATTTGCCAGTCTGCCCGACCTGAAGGACATCGCGCCCGTGGCCGACCGCAGTCGCGACCTGGACCTGTTCTTTCCCTGGGCATTGACCAGCGAAGAGGCCATGCGCCTGGCTTTGGAGTGTGAAGCCGCAGCCTTGGCCACCAGCAAAAAGATCACCAACAGCGAAGGCGCAGCGGTGTCGGCCCAGCAGTCACACTTTTTCAGCGCTCACACGAATGGCTTTCGCGGGGGTTATGCCAGCTCGCGCCATTCGATGTCGGTGTCACCCATAGCCGGCAAGGGCAAGGACATGCAGCGCGACAGCTGGTACAGCTCCATGCGCCACCAGGATGAATTGGCGTCGCCCCAGGCCATCGGGCGATACGCGGCAGAGCGGGCGTTGAGCCGCCTGAAGGCGCGCAAGATCGCCACGCTGGAGTGCCCCGTGTTATTTGAATCCCCGCTGGCTGCGGGCCTGGTAGGCGGCTTGGTGCAGGCATTGAGCGGCGGTGCCCTGTACCGCAAGAGCACGTTTTTGCTGGATTCGTTAGGAAAAATCGTTTTGCCCAAGCACATCGACATGCTGGAAGACCCGTTTGTGCTGCGCGGCAAGGGCAGTTCGCCATTCGATGACGAAGGCGTCAGCGTGCGGCCCCGCCAAGTGATTGAGGGAGGCCGGGTCAAAGGCTATTTCCTGAGCAGTTACACGGCACGCAAACTGGGCATGCAGACTACCGGCAATTCGGGTGGCTCGCATAACCTGACTGTCACCTCACGCCAGACGCGCCCCGGTGATGATCTGGATGCGATGTTGCAAAAGCTGGGGACTGGTTTGTTTGTGACGGAGTTGATGGGGCAGGGCACGAATTATGTGACCGGTGACTATTCACGCGGGGCCAGCGGCTTCTGGGTGGAGAAGGGGCGCATCGCCTACCCGGTACACGAGATCACGATTGCTGGGAATATGAAGACCATGCTCAAGGGCATTGACGCGGTTGGCGCAGATGTCTACAACTACGGCGCCAAGACCGTTGGGTCTATTCTTATCAACCGCATGAAGGTGGCTGGGTCTTAGGCTTTTTTGGTTTTTGCTGTTCGAGGGAGACTGTTCCCTGCGGGGCTTTTGTATTTCCCCACTCCCCCCAGCCCCCTCGCCCCGCCGGGCGAGGGGGAGTTAAAGCGGACAGCCGATCTTGTTTTGTCGCACCGAACACGGAATCATTGGGGTTAGGTCGCCAACGTTGTTGGGGTGCCAGTGCTTTGAGCACACGGTCGTAGTGAACGGCACTGTTTTATGGTGCCAACGGCGGCCAGCTGCGCGGCCGGTGGCTAGCGCCAGATCTATTTCACTTGTTCGTTTTGTCGCTGGGCACACTGCCTCGCCGCTGGCGGGTAGCCGCCAGCCGGGTGTAAACAAAGGCACTCGAAGTCGCTACGACCGCATGCAAGAAATTTTCGCAAGAAACAACGTTGGGAACGCCGCGGCCGTAATTCCATATTCGGCGCGAAGCCACCAAATCGGCTGTCCGCTTTAACTCCCCCTCGCCCGGCGGGGCGAGGGGGTTAGGGGGGAGTGGGGACCTACAAAAGCTCCGCAGGAAAAAACCTATCCGGAAAAAGTTATCCCGCAAGAGCCGTCTTAACAGCAGCAGAAACCGTCCCCATCTCCGCCTTCCCAGCTAAGCGTGTCTTCACAACCCCCATAACCTTACCCATATCCCCAGGCCCAGACGCCCCGAGTTCAGCCACGATGGCCCGAACCTCAGCCAGTACTTCATCTGCCGTCATGCGCTGCGGCAAATACGCCTGCAACACCTTCATTTCAGACGATTCCTTGTCCGCCAGATCCGTACGCTCGGCCTTCTGAAAAGCCTCGATCGAATCTTTGCGCTGCTTGATCAGCTTGTCCACAATGGCTACCACCATGGCGTCATCCAGCACCACGCGCTCGTCCACTTCCTTTTGCTTGCAGGCCGCCAGCAACAGGCGGATAGTGCCCAAGCGCTCGCTGTCCTTCGCGCGCATGGCGGTTTTCATGTCTTCGGTGATTTGGTCTTTAAGTGATGACATTGCAAGGTTCCTAAAAAGGGAGTGGCAAATAGTGACGCCAGAAAATAAAAAAAAGCCCGCTGGAGCGTCCCCAAGCGAGCTTTTTTGGGCCTTGGAAGGCTGTTCTGATTTAGAACATCTTCTTGGGCAACTGCATGCTGCGGATGCGCTTGTAGTTACGCTTGACGGCGGCTGCCTTCTTGCGCTTGCGCTCTGCAGTGGGCTTCTCATAGAACTCGCGCGCACGCAAGTCAGTCAGCAAACCCAATTTTTCGATGGTGCGTTTGAAGCGACGCAGAGCGACGTCAAACGGCTCGTTTTCTTTTACACGGATGGTTGTCATTACGCAATGTTGTCCAAAATGTGCTGCCGCCAGTCACGGGGGGAGATCGAGCCCCACATGCCACGTTCAGCGATTTCCCCCATCTGTTATCGCTTAACTAGTATTGGCCGATGGGAGTTAGTGCCAGAAAAGCCTTGGATTATAGCGTTTTTGAGTTGGCGCCAAGCTGTTTTTGGCCTAAATTCTCGGCGAATGGGGTCGCCAGACCCGCAAACCCGGGCTTACACAGTTCAAAGACGGACCGTGAATGTCGTCCCCAGCCCGGGCGTGCTGGTGACGCTGATGGTCCCGCCATGCAAATCCACGGCATTTTTCACGATCGCCAAGCCTAAACCGGTGCCTTGGATGTCACCGACATTGCTTGCCCGGTGAAACGACTCAAAGAGATGGGGGATTTCGTCCTGCGGGATGCCAATACCTCGGTCCGACACCTCAAATACCGTTTGGGCACCTTCTGAAGTTATCAGAAAGTCGACCGTACCCCCGCCCGGTGAGTATTTAAGCGCGTTGGACAGTAAATTTCCAAAGATATGGTGCAACAATTTTTCGTCAAAGAGACAGTTTGAAGCCGTTACGGAGAAGTCTGTGGTGATGTCGCTGTGAGACTGGGGATGCTGGGCCCGCGCATCCTCAACCAGCTCTTCACAAACCTGGAACAGATCAACCGGGTGGGGGCGAAACTCCAGCATGTGGGCCTCCACCTTGCCCAGCAGCAGCACGCGGTCCAACATGCGTTTCATGCGTTGCACGCCATCTTCAATGGTTTTGATGATTTCCAGCTTTTCGGCCTTGGGCAAGCGCTCGTCATAGTATTTGAGAAGCTCAGCGGACGACAGAATGGTGGACAGTGGTGTGCGGAATTCATGGCTGGTCATGGCCACAAAGCGCGACCGCAGATTGTTGAGCTCCTTTTGCTGCTCTAGCGCAACCTGTGTGTCATGCTCAGCGTTGAGCCGCTCGGTGATGTCCAGAAAGGTCCAGATGACGCCCGCATCGGGATCGTTCCTGCGCACGCACTGGCCTTCCATGTGCACCCAAAACAGCTCGCCGTTGCGTCGCTTGAGTTGCCGCACACCGGAACTGGTACTGGTCGCGACCAGGGCCGCGCGTTGCTCTCGCCCCAACTGGGTCCATACCTCGCGGTCGGGATGCAGCATGGCCGAGGGCACGCCTATCAACTCTTCACGGCTATAGCCCACCATCGCCGCAAACTTGTCGTTGACCCACTGGTTGTGCCGGTCCACCGACAGCACGATTCCCACCAGTGCGTTGTGCAGGATCGCCTCGCGTTCAGAGGATGCGCGTTGCAACTCTTCATGTGCCTGCTTGCGCTCGGTGACATCGGAAAAGAATGTCAGGGTGGCGGGCGCACCACCCCACGGAATCATGGTGACACCAATGTCCAGCCAGCGCACGTCGCCGTTCGCCAACACTGCCCGCATTTCATACCGACTGGGCACTTCCTGGCCTGCCAAGCGCTGGTGCCGCCGTGCTTCGACCCAGGCACGGTCATCGGGATGGACGCGGTACAGATAACCCTCCGCCATCATTTCTTCGCGGTTTGTTTGCAGGAGCTCTGTTGCGTGGTCGTTCGCAAAAACGAACTGGTCGTTTTGAATCACCACAAGACCTTCACCACAGCGTTCGACGATGGCGCGCAGCCGGGCCAGCTCTACCTGTTCAGCATTCATGGTTGAATTTCGGTGTGTACATGCCGCCCGCCCTTCTTGGTTGGATCTTACCCATTTCACAGGCTTGTAAAAGCAGGGGTTTGCGCGATTGCCAGCGCAACGTCGCTCAGTACAATCCGCCAAACACCCAATGGAACCACCATGCATGACCCCCAGTTGAGCCGCCGCGCCTTCGCCACGGCTGCCGCCCTGTCGACTGCGGCACTGAGCGCACCCGCATTGCTGGCGCAGACTCCGCTGGAGAAATCCAAGATCGCCATTGCAGTGGGTGGAAAAGCTGCGTTTTATTACCTGCCGTTGACCATTGCCGAGCAATTGGGCTATTTCAAGGCCGAGGGCCTGGAGGTCGAGATTAGCGATTTTGCGGGCGGATCGCGTGCCCTGCAGGCGGTGGTGGGCGGGTCCGCTGACGTAGTGTCGGGGGCCTATGAGCACACGATCAATCTGCAATCCAAAGGGCAAAAGTTTCAGGCCTTCGTGTTGCAAGGCCGTGCACCGCAGATAGCTATGGGCATATCGCCCAAGACCATGCCGGACTACCAGACTGCGGCTGATCTGCGTGGCAAGAAGATTGGTGTTTCTGCACCCGGTTCTTCAACCAATATGGTGGCCAATTTGATCCTGTCACGCGCTGGGCTCAAGCCAGGTGACGTCAGCTTTATTGGCGTGGGCACGGCGGCGGGTGCTCTGGCTGCATTTCGCTCCGGCCAGATCGACGCCATGAGCAATACTGACCCGGTGATGACCATGTTGGAGCAAAAGGGTGAGATCCGCATCATTGCCGACACCCGCACGCTCAAAGGCACGCTCGATGTGTTTGGCGGCTCCATGCCGGCTGGTTGCCTGTATGCGCCGGTCGAATTTGTGCAAAAGAATCCCAACACCGTGCAGGCCCTGACCAATGCCATGGTGCACAGCCTGAAGTGGCTGCAGACCGCTGGCCCCAGCGATATTGTCAAGGCGGTGCCTGAAGCTTATCTGCTCGGCGACCGTGCGTTGTACCTTGCAGCGTTTGACAAGGTGCGTGAGGCCATTTCACTGGATGGCCTCATCACGGACGAGGGCGCGCGCACGGCTGTGCGCACGCTCGCGAGTTTCGATCCGGCGATCAAGATCGACAAAATCGACCTTGCCATGACGTACACGAACACGTTTGCCCGAAAGGCCAAAGAACGTTTCAAGGCCTGACGCGCTGTTGTGCTGAATAACAAACCGCATGACTGACTACGCGCTGGAGCTTCTCAACGTTTCTTGCGTGTTTCGTTCGCGTGATGGAGCAGCCCAACGTTATACGGCTGTTGCCAACACTACACTGCGCGTGCGCGCCGGCGAGTTTGTATCGGTGGTCGGCCCCACCGGCTGCG
>NZ_JANXUQ010000032.1 GCF_025356155.1 Rhodoferax sp.
AACGCGGCCAGCACCAAGGCCTCGTCCGGGCAATGCATCAGTACCGCAAACTGTTCCCCACCCAGACGGTAGATGCGGTCATAGGTTCTGAATGTGTTGTTCATGATGCGGGCTACCAGCAGCAGCACCTCTTCGGCAATCAGGTGGCCACTCTTGTCGCTGATGGCGCCAAAATTATCAACATCTACCGTACCCAACCAGTAATTGGGCGGCACCCGGTGACGGCGCTCGGCGACCGGCAGCACACTGGCCTCCAGCACGGCGGTTTCACCTTCCAGTCCATGGTCCATTTCTTCCAGCACGGCGCTGTAAAAGGTGTCATCCAGCGATTTGCGGTTGAGCAAGCCGGTCAGTGCATCGCGGTCGCTGTAGGCCAGCAACTTGTACATGTTGCGAAACACGTGGATCATGTCCTCAATAACTTGCAGTTGCCCCTTGTTGAGCGGCGAGCCCGAGTGCACTTCGATGACGCCTTCATCATCCGTTGCGGAATCCGCATACAGAGGAATAAAGCTGATGCGTGGACCCTCTTCGCCGGCCCAGGCGTATTCCACCAGACTGCGGGTTTGCAAACACCGCAACCGGTCCTTTTCGTCGGCCAGTTCACGCAGTGATTCGAAGTCCACCCGCAAAGGGTCCACGACCTTGCCACCACCGCGAACATCCAGAGATGCGACCTCCAGCCATCGCTTGATACCTTCTTCGCTGAGGACACGTGCGATGACCACCCGGTCTATGCGCAGCAAATCAATCAGTGCCTTGGAAAGCGTCAACTCCAGAAGCTCCCGATCCCGGTGATCGGTCAGCTTGATGATGTGTTCGGTGAGTGTTGCCATGGTTGCATAATAGCCCTGAATCCCGCCGACGTCACCTTTTCGCAGCCTCCCGGTAGGCGTGTGCGGCGGCCTGCACATCCTGGCGCTGTTCGGCCATATATGCCAGTGCCAGCCACGTATCGCGCGCCAGTTCCGAGTCCTGCAACATCGCCAGGGACTGTTTGAACAACTGCTGGGATTTGCCCCACAGACTTAGGCGCATACACACAACCCCGGCCAGGTATTGCAACACGGCATCGCGCGGATTGCTCATTTGTGCGGTCTCTATGCGGCTCAACCATTCGGCGTCGGGCGCGCCATCTGCGGCGGCAAAACCACGCTCCAGAACGCGGGCCAGACGCACGCGTTGTACCAGCGTAAGTGCGTCGTGGCGCTGCGCCATGGTCTCCCAAATCGGTAGCAACCACAGCCTAGACATGTCTACCGAGCCGCTGTGGGCAAGCAGACGCTCGGCCGCTTCAAATGCCACTTCGGGCACGTGTTGCTCGGCGCTGTCCAGTGCATCCCAGGCCCGCTGGATTTGCACGCTGTCGTGCGCGGCGCGAATCAGCTCAATGGCCAAGCCACGTGCAATACTCTTGCCCGCCGCTTCGGAGAAGGCCCGGTGTTTGGTCAACAGGCGGCCAGTCTCCAGTGCCAGCGGCAATTGGCCGGTTTGGCGAGCGGCCCGAAAGCGCAGGCGCAACGCCAGCGTACGGCGCGATGCGCCCTGGGGCAGTTGGTCCAGCAACTGCATGGCGGCGGGTGCATCGCGGTCATCCAGCGCCCACTGGGCACCGCGAAGCTGCACGCCCTCGCGCGCGTCCTGGGAGTCGCGGCCCTCTGATTCTTGCAAAGCGAGTTGGAAATGGGCGTCGCGCACGTTGCGGTTCTGCAGGGCATGGGCACTTTCGCCCGCCAACACATGTGCCAACGTGCGCAGACGTGCGCCATAGGCTACACGCTCGCCACTGCGCTGCACCGATTCTTCAAGCGAAATCACCAAATCTGCCGCCTTGCGTGCACGCACAAAACGCCCCGCCATCAGGTGGGACAAGGATTCCATCAAAGCCGTGTGCATGCCACGTTCTTTTTGCAGCAGTCGCCAGTGGCGCGCCTGGTGGGGAATATTGGTCAACGCCGACAAGGCCCGCATGGCCAGATGCAGCGTCAAAAAGCTTGCGGCCAGCAGCAGCAGGAACAGATTCAAAGACAAATCTACCCGGTGGGGCGGGAAAAAGAGCGTGACGGTTCCATGGTTGTCGCCCGCAAACAGGGCGCTGGCCACCGCAATCGCAAACAAGGCCATCAGCCACAGTGCAATCCGCATGCTCAGCGTCCCGCTGCGGCGGTTGAAAGGGCAGTCAAGGTCTCGTCCACGCGCGGCAGCTCCAGCGCCTTCAACTGCCCGCGCACCTGTAGCAGCAGCGCATTGGCCGCCTGGGTCTTGCGCGAAGATGCGTCGAAATACTTGCCCACAGCCACGGAGGCGGTTCCCAGGTCGGTACGCACCGATTCGATTTGCCGAGACAACAGCCCCAGGCGGGCATTCAACAGTTTGAGCTTCAGGTTTTCGCGCAGGAAAAAGGATTGTTCGGGCGACAACAGCGCTGCCTCGGGGTCTTCGATGCGGCTGACCCGCACCAGGTTGCGCAGTTCGTCACGCACCAGCAAACCCATGCGCACCCACCAGGTTGCCACTGTCTCTTCGGGCTTGCGTTTGAGCGTCTCATTGGGTCGTGTCGTGGGCAGATCGTTGGCAACGGGCAATTCATCTGCAAGTTGCACCAGCTCATCGAGTTTGACCAACAGCGCGGGCGTATCGGCCAAAGCCGTGGCCTTGATACGGCTAATGTCCCGTGCAATGGCGCGCTGCAGCGGCGTCAGGCGCGGCTGGGCGGCGCGGGTCACGCGCAGGTCCGCGCTCTTGAGTGCGGCCAGGAGGGGTTCCACACTGCCAGTCAACTGAGCCTGCTGTTGCGCCAGGCGCAGAGCCGATTCAATGTCAACCACCAGATTCTCATCGCGCGACCGCGACAGGCTTTGCATCAGTTCTTCGAGCTGGGTGCGCTGCAAAGACACTTCACTGAGCCGGGCCTCGGTTACGGCCAGCTTGGCCGCGGTTTCCATCGCCAGCTCTTGCGCCTGACGGGCCGTTGCGCGGGCCTCTGCCGCGTGGCTGCCTGCGTCTGCACTCTGCCGTGCCAGTTGTTCCTGGATGGAGCCTAGTTTTTGCCACAACAAACCACTGACCACCAAGGCCGCCACAGCGACCAAGCCTATGACCGCCTGCAAACGTGGCATAACCGAGCGATCGGGGACGACCATTGAGGGAGTTGGCGAGCCTGCCAGAGGCGCACTCGCCGCGGTAAGGCTGGACTCTGTGTTCATGCCGCCGATTCTATAGACGCCATCAAGGCAGCCAGTGTGGGGCGTGACTCGCAAACAACAGAAAATCCGGCCTTGCGTGCGGCCTGCGCGATGCGGCTGTGCGTGACCACGGCCTTGGCCTGCGCCCACGGCTGATCCGCACAACATGCGACCAAATTACCAATGGCTTCGGAGCTGCTGAACAGCCATACCGAGCCATCGGTGGCGGCTTGGCGCACCATCGCGCGGTCACCGTCCGAAAGTTCGGGAGGGCGGCGCTGGTAAGAGACGACGAACTCCACGCTGCCCCCGGCTGCGCGCACCTGCTCGGCAAACCAGTCCCGCCCCACCCCGTCAACCGCCTTGTCTGCCGCAACAGTCCCATCGCCACTCGCACTGCCCCGCACAATTAACACCCGATACCCCGGCTGCACACGCTCCACCACCACGGCCCAAAGGGCCTCGGAATCAAACTGCTCGGCGGCCCGGTCCGGCATATCGATGCAACGGGTATCAACCTGCGCCCGCTTCAAGGCTGACAAACTGCCAGGTCCTGTCACGAATGCTCTTATATTGGTAGCGCCAGGCATACCAAACACGGGGGCTGCAGGCGGTTTTGATGCAAAGAAGTGGTCCACCGCATTGCCGCTCACAAACATCACGGCATCAAATTCACTGATGCGCGCCCAGGCGGCAGCGACTGCAGCCGGGTCGGGCGGGGGTAACACACCGATCAAGGGCAATGCCACGGCATCAAACCCCGCATCGTTCAGGGCATGCACCCATTGGGCTGCTTCTTGCGTAGGGCGGGTGACGATGACACGCATAAAGCTAACTCCCTTGCCCGGTCTGTAACTGCACCTTGGCCTGCAGTTCGCGGGCGACCTGTTCGCCCAATAGCGTTGCCGCTGCTGCATCGGGCGCCGCGCCTCGGGCTTGCGCGTGGACCAAAGGTCGCACGCCCTCAGGATCGCCCCAGGTAGCGCGAATATTCAACAGGTCGCCGTCCAGCAAGGCATAGGCAGCCAAAGGCATGGAGCAACTGCCACCCATGACACGGCTGACGGCCCGCTCGGCGGACACTGCCCGCCAAGTCGGCACATGCAGCAAAACCTGAAGCGCTTGCGCCACATCGGTGCGGTCAGTGCGCACTTCAATACCCAGCGCACCCTGGCCAGCGGCTGGCAGCATCTGCTCGGGCTCGAACGCAGCGCGGATGCGGAACTCCAACCCCAAGCGTTTGAGCCCGGCGGCGGCCAGCACAATGCCGTCGTACAGGCCTTCGTCCAGCTTCTTCAAACGGGTATCCAGATTGCCGCGCAGGCCTTCGATTTTTAGGTCCGGGCGCAGGGCACGCAGCAAGGCCATGCGACGCAAACTTGAGGTGCCGACCACGGCACCCTGCGGCAGGTCCGCAAGCGCCGCATACCGGCGCGATACCCAGGCGTCGCGTGGGTCCTCGCGCTCCATGACGCACGCCAAGCTAAAACCCTCCGGCAGCTCCATGGGCACGTCTTTAAGCGAATGCACGGCCAGATCGGCTTGGCCGGTTTCGAGCGCCACTTCCAGCTCTTTGACAAACAGGCCCTTGCCGCCAACCTTGCTCAACGAGCGGTCCAGAATCTGATCGCCCCGGGTGGTCATGCCCAACAGCGTGACGGTGTGCCCCTGCCGCTCCAGCAGCGACTTCACATGTTCGGCCTGCCATAGTGCCAAACGGCTCTCGCGGGTGGCGATCGTTAAATTTTGTGCAAGCATGGCCTAAGCGTCGTAACCCATTTGTAATCTATTGCGAGTGGTCAATGCTAGCATGGGCCCCATGAAAAATGTATCCACCCCAGCCCCTGCCAAGCGCGCAAAAGACAATGAACGCCCCCTGGTTGAAGACATCCGCCTGCTGGGCCGGATACTGGGTGATGAAATCCGCGAGCAAGAGGGTGATGCTGCATTTGAGTTGATCGAAAAAATACGCACGTTGTCGGTCGCCTTCCGCCGCGACGCCGACCAGGACGCCGACAAGGCGCTGAAAAAATTACTCAAAGGCTTAAGCGGCGACCAGACAGTCAGCGTGATCCGCGCCTTCACTTACTTCTCCCACCTGGCCAATCTGGCGGAGGACCGCCACCACATCCGCCGCCGCGCCATCCACGAGCGTGCGGGTGACACGCAAGAGGGCAGCGTAGAAGTCGCCATGTCGCGCCTGCGCTGGGCCGGTATTTCGCCCAAGACCATCTCCAACACCTTGGCCCAAAGTTATGTGTCACCCGTGCTGACGGCCCACCCGACCGAAGTGCAGCGCAAAAGCATTTTGGACGCCGAGCGCGGCATCGCCCGGCTGCTGACCGAGCGCGACGAGATCAAGATGCGGGGTGCTTTTTTCGAGAACAAAAAAGACGCACTGAGCGCCCGTGAGCTGGCCACTAACGAGGCTCAAATGCGCGCACGCGTGATGCAACTGTGGCAAACACGGCTGCTGCGCTTCAACAAACTCACCGTAGCCGACGAAGTGGAAAACGCGTTGAGCTACTACGAATCCACATTCCTGCGCGAGATCCCCAAGCTCTATTCCAACCTGGAACGGCTATTGGGCAACAACCAGCCGGTGCACAGCTTTTTGCGTATGGGCCAGTGGATTGGCGGCGACCGCGATGGCAACCCCAACGTCAGCGCCCAAACGCTGGATTACGCGCTACGCCGCCAGGCCGAAGTGGCGCTGCGCCATTACCTGACCGAAGTGCATTACCTAGGCGGTGAATTATCGGTGTCTGCCATGCTCAGCGACTGCACGCCCGACATGCAAGCCCTGGCGGAAAGTTCGCCCGACCAGAATGTGCACCGCATGGACGAACCCTACCGCCGCGCACTGACCGGCGTGTACGCGCGTTTGGCCGCGACCCTGCAAACGCTCACCGGTACCGAGGCGGCACGCCACGCCGTTGCACCGCAAAACCCCTACGCACGCTCTGAAGATTTCGCGACCGAGCTGCGCACCATTGAGGCATCGCTGAAGGCCAACCATGGCTCTGCACTGGTGGCAGAGCGCCTGCAACCCCTGATACGCGCCGTCGAGGTGTTTGGCTTCCACTTGGCCACGGTAGATCTGCGTCAAAGCTCGGACAAACACGAAGAAGTTGTCGCCGAACTGCTGGCCACCGCCCGCATCGAAGCCAACTACTCCAGCCTAGACGAAGCCGCCAAGCGCAGCCTGCTGATGGGCTTGCTGGGCGACGCCCGCTCTCTGCAGGTGCACGGCGTCAGCTATTCGGCCCACGCCCAGGGCGAGCTGGTCATCTTTTCCACCGCCAAGGTCATGCGCGAGCGTTTTGGTACGGACGCCATTCGCCACTACATCATCAGCCACACCGAGACGGTCAGCGACTTGCTGGAAGTCTTGCTGCTGCAAAAGGAAGTGGGGCTGATGCGCGGCGTGCTGGGCGGAAAGCCAATGCAACTCGCAGCCGGGCCGTCCCAAGGCGGGTTAGCCCCCGCTGGGGGCAGCGACCCGCACAGCGGCGCAGCAGGGGGGCCAGTCTGCGATCTGATCGTTGTACCGCTGTTCGAGACCATTGAAGACTTGCGCAACGCCGCGCCCATCATGCGCGAGTTCTACGCCCTGCCCGGCATCGCGGCGTTGGTACAGCGCAGTGGTGGCGAGCAGGACATCATGCTGGGCTACTCCGACAGCAACAAGGACGGCGGCATCTTCACCAGCAACTGGGAGCTGTACCGCGCCGAGATTGCGCTGGTCGAGTTGTTCGATGAATTGGCGACCAGCTACCCGATCAAGCTGCGCATGTTCCACGGTCGTGGCGGCACCGTAGGCCGCGGTGGTGGCCCGAGCTACGAAGCGATTCTGGCCCAGCCCCCGGGCACCGTGCGCGGCCAGATTCGCTTGACCGAACAGGGCGAAGTGATTGGCTCCAAATACGCCAACCCCGAGATCGGCCGACGCAACCTGGAAACCCTGGTCGCCGCCACGCTGGAGGCCACGCTGCTGCAACCAACCAAATCGGCGACCCCTGCGTTTCTGGATGCCGCAGCCGAGCTGTCACGCGACAGCATGGCGGCCTACCGCGCGCTGGTGTACGAGACCCCCGGCTTCACCGAGTATTTCTTCAGCGCCACGCCGATACGCGAAATCGCGGAACTGAACATCGGCTCGCGCCCAGCATCGCGCAAAGCATCGCAACGTATTGAAGACCTGCGCGCCATTCCCTGGGGCTTTAGCTGGGGCCAGTGCCGTCTGACGCTGCCGGGTTGGTACGGGTTTGGCTCGGCCGTGCAGACCTTCATCACCTCCGGCACCCCAGCGGAGCAAAAGGAACGCATCGCCCTGCTACAAAAAATGTACCGCCAGTGGCCCTTCTTCAAGACCCTGCTGTCGAACATGGACATGGTGATGGCCAAAAGTGATCTGGCGCTGGCGTCGCGCTATTCAGAACTGGTGGCCGATGCGCGCCTGCGCAAGAAAATCTTCACCGCGATTGAGGCAGAGTGGCATAGCACGGCGCAGGCGTTGGCAACGGTTACGGGTGACAAGAATCGGTTGGCCAATAACGCGGCGCTGCAACGGTCCATTCGCCATCGGTTTCCGTATATTGATCCTTTGCACCATTTGCAGGTGGAGTTGGTGCGGCGGTATCGGGCGGGGCAGGCGGATGAGCGTGTTCAGCGGGGGATTCATATTTCTATTAATGGGATTGCGGCTGGGTTGCGCAATACCGGTTAGATTTGGTTTTGGTGGTGAGGGGTTGGGGTTCTGGCTTTTGTATTCCCCCACTCCCCCCAACCCCCTCGCCCCGCCGGGCGAGGGGGAGCTAATTCGGACAGCCGATTTGGCGTTCTCGCGCCGAATGCGGAATTACTGCAGTGGCGCTGCGGTACGGGTTTGATCTCTCAGGTTTCTTTCCAACGGTCGTAGACACCGCCTGCTCTGTAGCGCGGAGCCACTGGCACGCGCAGCGGCCAGCGTTGGCAGACACGCGCGTGGTCGTAGACTACGACCGCGACAGCAGAAATATGTGTACCACCAGCACGCACCGCGCCGCCACCCCTGTAAACGCGTATTCGGAGCGCGGCAACCAAATCGGCTGTCCGAATACATGCTTCGCGCCAGCCGTTTCAACCGGCCTTGCTAAAGCTACAGGAACTGGTCCTACATAGCTTCCTTCAGATC
>NZ_JANXUQ010000114.1 GCF_025356155.1 Rhodoferax sp.
CCTTGATGGCCTGCAAATCGCAGGGTGCCAGCAACCATGGCAATTGCGGGTCACGTACGTTTGAATTGGCCAGCACCTCTGCCGTACCCGCCAGGCGGGGCAGCGATGGTGCAGCCTGGCGTACCCGCCGGGCGAGGTCAGGCAACTCCAGTAACTGGCTGCTGGTGGGTGCCACACTGGACAGATCAAACACGCTTGTAGCGTCCATGAGCGCCAGCACGGGACCGGTACCGTCAACCCACACACGGCCGATCAGCAGGGCGTCAGGGGCATCAAGCGGCAAGGCGGTGGAAAGGTTCAGGTAATTTTTCATCGTTCAGGGCTGGTGCCGCAGGTGTAAAGCGCACCATATTACAGCCACCCGAACCGTCGGCAGCGACCTCAACCGTCAGCCGGTCTGCCAAGTGTCTTGCGCTGACAGACCTTGCGGCTGCACCAGGCGTGCTTTGGCAGCAGCATCCCCCGTCAAATACGCCCGCCACCAGTCGGTGGTGATGCTGGCCACCAGCGCATGGTGCTGTGCCTGCAGGCGTTCGGTCATGGCCTCGCGCGGCAAGATACTGGCAGCGCGGCCCGTCTGGCCGCCAAAGGTCATGTGGTCAGCGTCCTTGAGCACCAGTTGCGCCTTGCTACCCACAGGCAGCGCAGCAAACACGCCAGCACGTTTGTCGGGTGTGGCTCCGGTGCCCAGCACGTCGTCGTCGCGCGTCCCCGTGACGCACAAGGTTGGCCGCACGATGCCTGCAAACGCCTTTTGCGCGTCCCCTGCAGCGGGCAAGGTGGGCGAAAAAGCGATCAACGCGGCAATCCGTGGCTCCCGAATACCGCCAAAACCAGGGTAGGACTGGCCACCCACGCCCAGCGTGGTGTGTGCGCCAAACGAATGCCCACTGAGGCCGATAGCGTCAGGGCGAACCGTGGCCCATCGTTTGTCTGTGCCGCTTGCGGTATTGCCATGGCGCCGCGCCAGTTCATCGAGTGCAAACACGACATCCTGCAGCCGCGCGAGCAACTGTTTGGCATTGCCCAAACGGCCCAGCGCCGCACGGTCTGAAAAACTGCTGGCCACCTGCCGCGCCGCGTCCAGGTCACTGCCTGGGTGCTGCAGGTGCACCACCACATAACCCGCAGCGGCCCAGGCCTGGCCCCACACTTCGCCACCTGCGCGCGTACCGCCAAGCCCATGCGAGAACAACACCACGGGCCGCCCATCTGCAGGCACGGGCAAGGCGTCGGATGGCCAGCGAATACGCACCGGCACCTCGCGCTGGCGCCTGCTGTCTTGCCAGATGTCGTCAACCGGCTCGGTGGGTTGAGCACGCGCCCAGGGCCCGGACAAAGCCCCAAATGAAAGGGCTACGCCGGATACCACGGCACGGCGGCGATTGGGGTGCGGGAGGTTGGGGTACATGGCCGGATTTTGTGGCGCTTTTGTCAAGGGCGGTTAAAGCAAGGATAAATTTTTACCGCCGCATACCTGCTCAGGACGAACTTAAATGCTATTTATTTAGGGGCTTAGGGAGCAAAGTCCGTTAGAGAGGATTGCTTCTAAGCAAGGATAGCAGCGCTTTGTAGAGGCTGCCGTGGCGGTGGTTGAACCTGAATTCGGTTTCTTTCAAATGCAGATAGAAGGTGTGCCTGGGCACCCCATTGAACTGCACCATCCTGCGCTTGGCATAGCTCCAGAAGCTCTCAATGCCATTGACGTGAACCGAGCCACGGGCAAACTCATTGTTGCCATGATTGACCCGCAAATGTTTGTCAAAGCCAACATCGACCAGGCCGTCGTAGCCACGCCAGCGATCCGTATGAATGACGCTGGCAATATTAGCCTTGCCTCTAATGATGGCCTGCAGCGTTCGTTTGGTGGCATCAGGCACGATCTCCGTGTAGACACTGTCACCTCGCTTGAGCAGACCAAATACAACCGTCTTTCGACCGGCTCCCCGGCCACGAAGACCACGAACGCGGCGAGGACCAAAGTAAGACTCATCGGCTTCGAGCTCACCGCCCAAGGGTGAGACCTTCTCGCATTGCTCGGCCATACGCCTTCTCAAGCGCAGGTAGATTGTGTTGATGGAGCGTACAGAGACACCACTGAGTTCTGCACAGTCGGTCGCTGTCAAATCCATCGCAAAGTAACGCAGGATCTGACGTACTTTCGCTTCACTGAGTTTGGAGCGTCTGAAATACCTGTTTTTCTGAATCACCATAGGAACTTAGCTCACTTGACTGTGAACTTTGCTTCCTAAGCCCCTAAATAAATAGCAAATGGCCCCCGTAGTTGCTGCCACAGAGCCCTTTTTGATGGGTGAATTTCTGCTGCAATAGCTGAAACCGAGGCCCCCAGTCATCGTTTTGCTTCCATTTTTCCAGGTGCAAATTTCAGTCGTCTGATCGGCGCTGGTTAATGCATCCAACGATCAATGAATACAAGAAATCAGTGTTTGCCCTGATATTTATCAATTTATCTTG
>NZ_JANXUQ010000123.1 GCF_025356155.1 Rhodoferax sp.
CGCGGCCAAGGCCGGGCTGGACTGCATCACGGCCCAGTTCCCGTTCGCCGCCAACGGCCGCGCGATGACGCTGGAATCCACCGACGGCTTTGTGCGTGTGGTCGCCCGGCGCGACAACCACCGCATCGTCGGCTGGCAGGCGGTGGGGGCGGGTGTGTCGGAGCTGTCTACCGCTTTCTCGCACTCGCTGGAGATGGGCGCTACGCTGGAAGATGTGGCCGGGACGATCCATGCGCACCCGACGCTGGGCGAGGCCGTGCAAGAGGCGGCCATGCGGGCGCTGGGGCACGCACTGCATATTTAGCCCGCGCATCGGACGACAAGGCAAGCGGCATGCTGCTTGCCTTTTTATACCCAATTGGGGGTTATTGGTGCATTTCCTGACGAGATTCAGAAATATGCCGCTAGCCCTCGTAGAATATGTGTGACACGCTCCTAAATCAGGAGCAACTGCAAGGGAGTCGACGTATGCATAACGCTGACCATCAGACCCGTAGCCCCGCCACAGCCCGCATGGCTGCGACCGACCCGCAGCCATGAAAGCGGAGCGGGCCCGCCAGCTCGCATTGGCCTTGCCACAGGCCACCGAGGCGCCGCATTTCGACTACACCTCGTTTCGCATTGGCAACAAGATTTTTGCGACCATGCCGCCGGGCGAAGCGTTCTTGCACGTGTTCGTGGACGAGGTCCAGCGCGCACCGCTGGTCGATCTGCAACCGGATGCCTACCAGCCCCTGCACTGGGGTGCCAAGGTGGTGGGTATCAAGGTGACCCTGTCGCAGGCCGACCCTGCCACCGTGCAAGAACTGCTGCGCCAAAGTTGGCTGCGCAAGGCACCCAAGCGGCTTGCCGCTGCGATCGCAGGGCGTTGATGAGCTGGCAGTGGTTAACTCAGCGCCTGCATCACAGCCCGTGGGTCGCGGTCAATCACGTTCAGAAGCACCAGGGCTGCTCCGTTTGGAGAGCGGTCTCCGCGTTCCCAGTGCCGCAGAGTCGCCACGGAAAAACCGAAGCGTGCAGCAAACTGCTCCTGCGTAAATCCCAGTCGCCCCCGTAAACCGGATACATCCACGTTTTTAGGCTGGTACAACTTGACGCCGCTTGTGTTGCCCTTCGCGTGGGCGATGGCCTCGGTGAGCCCTTGTTTGATGCTTGTAAATGCTTGTGCCATGTTCAATCCTCAGCGTTCAATCCAACAGTCAATTAGCAAGTCAACCAATTCGCGAAGTTCGTTGCGCTCCGCTTTGCTCAGGTTGGCGCGCTCATTTTTCGCGAACAGCGTCAGCAAATACAGCGGCATGGCGTCACTGTGAACATAGTAGATCACCCGCACGCCGCCAGATTTGCCTTGCGTTCCACGCCCCCACCGCAATTTGCGTACACCGCCAGTGCCTTCCATCAAATCGCCTGACTTGGGGTGTGCTGCCAGATAACTCACTACATCAGAGCGTTCAGCTTGGCTCAGCAACTTGTCCGCCTTTCGGATGTATTCTGGCAATTCGGCGATGGTGAGCATGGCACTGAATTCTAATCCAATGGCGCACTTTCAGAAAGTATGTAGTTGACCTGATGAAGTGTTTTTTGGCGACATGCCAATGAAGGCAGCGTTTCAAAAACCGCGTGCTGGCATCGCCGCGCTGCGCTGGATCCAATTGGCAGCGGAGTAGTGCGCGGTCGCGTCCGTCACATGCAAGGTATACGCGTGGCGTGACGCGCTGGAGCGGTTGGGCGCGCTGTAGTGCGGCAGCAAACCATGGAACACCACCAGGGCACCGGCCTCCACTTCCAGCGGGATGGCGGTGGTGGTGTGGGGCCAGGGTGTGGCGTCCAGTTTTTGCATCGTGACCTGATCAGCGTCGCGCACAAAGCGTTCACGCAGCGGGCCGCGGTGTGAACCCGGCTGTGTCCACAAGCAGCCGTTGTGGACGGTCGCATCTTCCAGCGCAAACCAGAAGGTCGTCACGGTGATGGGCGTGGTCTCGAAGAACGTGGCGTCCTGGTGCCAGCCCACCTCGCCGCCGATGCCGGGTTGTTTGAAGATGTACATGGACTGCCAGATTTCCGGCTGCGACAGGCCCACGTCTTGGGCGAGTTGTCGCAGTTCCGGCCCGCGTGAAAAGGCGGAGAAGACCGGGTCCACGTCGTGCATGGCGTGGCCGATCTTGTTGATGGACAGAGCCTTGGCCTGGCGCAGCTCTCCATCGGGACCGAAGGCCTCTTCTTCAAAAAAGCAACTGGTGTTGGCGGCAGAATCCAGAAAATAGCGGTCCACCGAACGCACCTGTTCGTTGGTCGTGAAAATGGTCTTGGTCGCCGGCGGTACAAAAGCATCCACGATGTCGTCCGCGCGCTGGCGCAGGGCCTGTAGGGCGTCGGGCGATTTGAAGTGTGGCAACACGAGGTAGCCGTCGCGTTGGTAGGCCGTTTGTTGTTCGGATTTTAGCATGCGCAGTCTCTTGTTCTCTGGACGATTCAGTGTAATGGGGGTTTGATAAAATCGACTGTAGCCCTCGTCGGATATGAGCAGCGCGCTATCAAATGTGAAGCAATATAAAAAGAAGACCACGAGCACCAATGAAAGCCAGATCCGCCAACTCATCACGCGGTGGATGGACGCCACCCGCGCCGGCGACATCGATACCGTGCTGGGCCTGATGGCCGACGACGTGGTGTTTCTGCTACCCGGCCGTCCACCGATGTACAAGGCGGAGTTTGCCAGCATCTCGCGGGCTGTGCTGCTTGCGCTGCCGGGGCCCAGCAGTAGCAGCAATAGGCCTTGGCCTCAGCGGTTCGATCTGCAGGCCTAAGCCGGTTGCCCGGCCCACCGCAAACACTGCTGCCGTACCACCTCGGGCAGCAAATGCTCGCGCTCGGCCACACCGCGTATCCACGTCGCGTCATTGCCCAAGCCGGCCAGTTCGCCGCGCAGCAGAGACAGTGCGCCCTCGGCTTGCAGCGCTGTGGCATGTGGGGCCAGCGCGGCCAGCGTGGTGTAGATGTCGTCGCGCAGCGTGCGGTGCTCGCCGGTCTTGGGGTCCACAAAAGTGCCGTCCAAGCCAAAACGGCAGGCCTGGAAACGGTTGAAGGTGTAGGGCAGGTAGTCGTCCTCGGCCGGCTCGAACGGTTGCTCCATGCTGATCCAGCGCGCCAGGCATTGCACGAGGCCTGCCATGGCGGCGGCTTTCTGGATGGTCAGCGGGGTGTCGAGCACGCGCACTTCGATGGTGCCGTATTCGGGCTTGGGGCGAATGTCCCAGTAAAAGTCTTTCATGCTCTTGACGACGCCGGTGCGTGCCATCTTGTCGAAGTAGACCTTGAATTCGTCCCACGTCAACACAAAGGGCGCGCGGCCCGACAGCGGGAACGCAAACACCGAATTCAGCCGCGCAGAGTGGAAGCCCGTATCGGTGCCCTGCACAAAGGGTGATGAGGCCGACAGGGCAATCAGGTGCGGAATGAATCGCGACAAGCCATGCAGCAGCACCAGTGCCTGGTCCGGGCTGGGGCAACCGATGTGCACGTGTTGGCCGAAGATGGTGAACTGTTTGGACAAATAACCATACAGCTCGGCCACGCGGTGGAAGCGCGGCGTGTCGTAAATGCGCCGCTCGCTCCAGTGCTGGAACGGGTGTGTGCCGCCACCGCTTAAGCCCAGGTTCAGCTGCGCCGCGCACTGCACCAGCGCATCGCGTATCTCGGTCAGTTGCGACGAGACTTCGGCGTGGGTGGTGCACACGCCGGTGCACAGCTCGATCATGCTGTCGGTGATCTCGGGTGTGACCAGACCCGGTAGCTTGCGCTTGCCGACCAGGCGCAGCAGATCGCCTGATCCGGGGCTCAAGTCGTAGTCATGCAGGTTGACGATTTGCAGCTCCAGCTCCACGCCCATGGTCAAGGCGCTTGATGTTGCAAAGTGGCCCAGGCTCATGGCTGTGCTCCCTTGCTTGCGGATACCGTATGGCCCGGAAGCTCGCCTGCCAAGCGCAGGCCCCATTGCACGACGATGGGCCCCAGCAGTTCCATGATGGCAATCGCGCTCAGGACGACAGGTGCAACCTGGTTGGCAAAGAGGGGATGGCTGACTTGCAGATCGGCCAGCAGCACCAGCGCAGTCCCGGAAATGGGCGTCAATGCCAGCGTTAGCGCCAACGATTGGCGCAGGCTGATGCCACTCCAGTGCGCACCGGCGACCACTACCGCGCCCTTGACCAGCGTGCGCGCCAGCAGCAACACGCCGGCTGCCAGGCCACCTAACGCCAGGGCCTGCAGCGACCAGCAGGCCCCAACGATGACAAACAGCATCAGCACCAACACGCCACCCGCCGTGCCAAAGTGGCGTGGCCAGACCCACGGTCGCTGCGAGGTATTGCGCAGCAACACACCGGCCAGCAAGGGCACCAACAGGGTCGATAGGTTGAGCATGCGCGCCGTGGTCAGCGCCAGCAGGATCAGGCCGAGCAATAGCAGCGCGGAGTTTTCATCGCGCAGGTCGAGCCGGCGTGCAATCCACGCCACCAGACCGCACGAGAGTGCCGCTACCAGGAAAGAGCCGCCGAAGGTGTAGAGCGGCTGCGTGATGGCCAGCGTCCAGTCCCCCATCGTGTCCAGGTGCAGCCACGCAATGACCAGCTTGTGCAGTAGCACGGCAACCAGCGTGTTCAGCGCCGTCATGATGACCATGCGCTCGGTCACCTGGCCTGCGGAATGCAACTCACTGGAGACGCGACCGATCACCGCCGCAGACGTGGCCAAAGTCAATGTGGCGCAGGCCAGCGCTGCATTCACGCTCAGCCCCAGCCAGCGCAGTGAGGCAAAAACCGCCAAAAAACTGAAGAGTGCCTCAGCCAGGCTGGTGAGCAGCAGCGCCGGGTTGGCACGCAGCCAACGCAAGCTGACGCGGCTACCCAGCTCGAACAGCAGCAAACCCAGTGCCACGTCGACAATGACGCGTATGACGCCGCTGGGGTAGTGCGCATCCGCCCCCTTGCCCAGCACTGCAATGGCCATGCCCACGGCACTGTAGCCCACGATGCGGGGCAAGCCCACCCTGCGAAACACCAGCTCGCCCAGGCTGCCGCCCAATACCAGTAGCACCGCCGACCAGAAAACGATGTCGGGCTGCGGAGGCCAGGGTGCAATCTGCAGGTAGGCTACGAAATCGTCGAGCATGGGTAAGGCGGTCGTTGGGGGGTGATTGCTGCGACGATAGCAGCCCAACTTGCGAGACCCCGTGCGTTAGGGCACAGACCCTGCCTGGGTTCTCCAGCGTGGCAGGGGCTGAGCGCTAGGCAAATAGGGCGGCCAGGCGTTTTACTGCAGCTTGAGACAGCGCCAGGTCGACGGTGGTGTCTTCGTTGCCGTAGTCGTGTGCGCCCTGGGCCTGCACCAGCAGGGTATCGCGGCGCGACAGCATGAAAAGGTTGTGGCCCCGGTAGATCAGCGCGTAGTCCACCTCGGCCTGCGGCACCAGCCGCGTGATCTGACCGCGCACCGGGATGACGGACGTATCACCCAGCAGCGCCCGCGCGCCATAACCCGTGCAGTTGACGACGGTGTGCTCGCGCACCTCGGCAAACTGGCTGGGGTGCGCAAAGTTGTGCTGCACGATATCGCCTCCGGCCCGCAGGAAATCGTCCATCAACAGGCGCTGGTAGCTGGAGATGTTGAAATTCATCTGGGTGAAGCGCTTGACGTGGGGCACGCGAAACGGGTGTTCCCCGTCTTTGAGCAGCACGGTCTTGGGCCGGATGTCTGCCAGTTGCGCATTCAGATCGGGGTAGTCCGGCTCGTCATCTTCCATGTTCAAGGGCTGGTCAAAGGGGATGTCGGACAGCACGTAGCCATCGCGCCACTCCACGGGGTTGCCGGCCAGGCCCAGCAGGCTTTGGTAGGTTTTGAACGAGTGGCGGGCCATGTGCTCCCAGCGCTGGCTGAAAGCTGGCGTGGCGTGCTCGGTGGTGCAAATGCGCGAGTCGGGCGACCAGGTGCCGGTGGCGAACGTGGACGCAACTTCGGGCGGTCGCTCCTTGCAGTAGATGCGGACCTTAAGGCCGTGGAGTTGCGCAACCCGCGCCGTGGTCAGGCCGATGGCACCGCAGCCGATGACGGCGATCTGGCGTTGGCCCGTGGCCAGTATCAGCGGCAAGGCATGCTGGGCCGAACCCCAGGACAGCGACCAACCACTGCCGCCGTGGCCGTAGTGGTGAACTATTGTTTTGCCATAGCGGCGTTCGGACTCGATCCGGGCGCCCTGGGCGCGAAAGGGCCGCAGGCACACCGTGGTATCGATGATGCGGTCCGTGCTGGCGTGTACCCGGGCCAAGGCATGCGGGGCGGCGAAGTGGCGCAGCGCTTCGGCGGGTGCGGGCGGCGTGGCAGGGGCGTCCGGCAGCGTGGCGGTTAGCGCGTGGTTGGATGCGGGCAGGGTGGCGAGCGTGGCTGCGCCTGCGGCCAGAAAATTACGGCGTTGCATGGTGGGTGTGGAGTTGCCGGGCACTGCCCGGGGGGGGTTAAGGGGGAATCAGCTGCGTAGCTTGACCAGTGAGGCCCGGATGCGGGCCGCGTCGCGTAGCCGATGGGCTGAGCCATCGGCATCGAGCAGCACCACGGTGAAGCGTTTGCTGCCGCTCTTCATGCGCATCGTCAGGCAGCGGCCGGCCTCGTTGGAGTAGCCAGTCTTGGAGAGTTCAATGTCCCAGCCGCTGTCGCCCACCAGCTTGTTGGTGTTGTGCACGGTGCGGGCGCGGCCATTGACCGGCACGCTGTCACTGCTGTCGCTGGTAATGTCGGCGATCTGGGGGTAGCGCGATGCAGCAACGGCGATCTTGGCGACCTCGGTGGCAGTGGATATATTGGCTGGCGACAGGCCGGTGGGGTCGGCAAACGCGGTGCGGGTCAGGCCCAGGCTGCGCACCTTGGCCTGCATGGCCTGCACGAAGGCGGGTGTGCCGCCGGGGTAGTAGCGGGCCAGGGCGGCAGCGGCGCGGTTTTCGGATTGCATCAGCGCCAGCTTCAGTGCCGCCAGGCGCGTCATCTCCGCACCAACCCGCAGGTGCGAGGCGCTGTGCTTGAGCAGGTCCACGTCGTCCTGGGCGATGCGAAGCGTCTCCTGCAGATTGGGCTTGGCGTCCAGCACCACCATGGCCGTGACCAGTTTGGTGATGGAGGCAATGGGCACAGCGGCGTCGGCATCCTT
>NZ_JANXUQ010000163.1 GCF_025356155.1 Rhodoferax sp.
CTCGAGCAACAGATCGAGCGAGAGCAGTTCGCGCCGGAGACCGAGCAGAAATACCTGTCCTACATCAAGGAGCATCTGTCGGCCCGCTATGCCGAGTTCATCGGCAAGGAAATCCAGACTGCGTATCTGGAAAGTTATAGCGAATACGGCCAGAACATTTTTGATCGCTACGTCACCTATGCCGATTACTGGATACAGGACAACGAGTACCGCGACACGGACACCGGTGAGTCTTTTGACCGCTCGGCGTTGAATGCCGAGCTGGAGAAGATCGAGAAGCCTGCCGGCATTGCCAACCCCAAGGACTTCCGCAACGAGATCGTCAATTTCGTGCTGCGGGCGCGGGCCAACAACCAGGGCAAGAATCCCAGTTGGACCAGCTACGAGAAGCTGCGGCTGGTCATTGAGAAGAAGATGTTCTCCAACACCGAAGAGCTGTTGCCGGTCATCAGCTTCAACGCCAAGGCCAGTGTGGACGAGGCCAAGAAACACGAAGATTTTGTGACGCGTATGGTGGCCAAGGGCTATACGTCCAAGCAGGTGCGTTTGCTGTGCGAGTGGTACCTGCGCGTACGAAAGAGTTCGTAATCAATGACGGAGGCCCGCAATGCCCCTTCAGATCATTGATCGCCGCCTGTCGGGCAAGAACAAGTCCATAGGCAACCGCGAACGCTTTCTGCGCCGCTACAAGGAGCAGATTGGCGACGCGGTGCGGCGCGCCGTGTCGGGCAGGGGCATACGCGACATGGAGCAGTCGGAAAACATCACGATTCCGAAGAAAGACATCAGCGAACCAGTTTTTCACCACGGCCAAGGCGGCATACGCGACACGGTGCACCCCGGCAACAAGGACTATGTGCGCGGCGACCGCATTGCCCGCCCCAAGGGCGGAGGCGGCGGGCGTGGTGGTCAAGCCAGTGACTCGGGCGAGGGCGAAGACGACTTCACTTTCACGCTGAGCAAAGAAGAGTTCATGCAAATCTTCTTTGAGGACCTTGCCTTGCCGCACCTGCTGCGCACGCAAATTGGCGATAGCCCGGAGTGGAAAAGCCACCGGGCCGGTTATTCGCACGACGGCACGCCCAATAACCTGCATATTGTCCGTTCCATGCGCGGCGCCTTGGGGCGTCGTATTGCGCTAGGCACGTCGGCGCGCCGCGAATTGCATGAAAAAGAAGCCTTGTTGGCCGAGTTCAAGCGCTTCCCAACCGGGCGCGAGGATGAGATCCTGGCACTGGAGCGTGACATCGTGGAGCTGAAGCGGCGGCTGAAGAACATCCCTTTCTTGGATCCTATCGACTTGTGCTTCCGAAACCGCGTCAAGGTGCCTGTACCTACCAGCAAGGCCGTGATGTTTTGTCTGATGGATGTGTCGGGTTCCATGGACCAGGAGCGCAAGGATTTGTCGAAGCGCTTCTTCACACTGCTGTACCTATTCTTGACCCGGCACTACGACAAGATAGACATCGTCTTCATCCGCCACCACACGCAGGCGCAAGAGGTGGACGAAGACACCTTCTTCCACGCGACAGAGAGTGGTGGCACCGTGGTCAGCAGTGCACTGGTGTTGATGCACCAGATCCTTGCCGAGCGTTATCCGCATGGTGACTGGAACATCTACGGTGCCCAAGCCAGCGACGGCGACAATTTCTCAGACGACAGCGCGCGCTGCACCGAACTACTGACCGACAAGCTGCTGCCCCTGTGCCGCTACTTTGCCTACGTGCAGGTGGCGGACGAAGAACAAAACCTGTGGCGTGAATACGTGGCGCTGCAGGCCCAGCATAGCAATTTTGCGATGCGCAAGGCGACCGAAGCATCGCAGATTTACCCGGTTTTCCGCGACCTGTTCAAGAAAGAAGGGACGACTGCATGAGCGCCGAATTGCATCCCGTGCTGGAGCGGCGTAAGCTTGAAAATTTGACAGGCGTGCCGCCCACTGGCGATCGCAGACCCCACGCGGACTTGCAAGTGCCGTTGCCCGCGCCACCACGCGCGGCAGCGCCGCTACCCGACCCCAGCGACTGGACCTTCGATCTGATCGAGCGTTACCACGACACCATTCGCAAAACCGCCGAACGCTTCGGGCTGGATACTTACCCCAACCAGTTGGAGATCATCACCGCCGAGCAGATGATGGATGCCTACGCATCGGTGGGCATGCCTATCAACTACCGCCACTGGAGTTACGGCAAAGAATTCATCGCCACCGAGAAAAAATACCGCCGCGGCCACATGGGCCTGGCGTACGAGATCGTCATCAACTCCAACCCCTGCATCAGCTACTTGATGGAAGAAAACACCACAGCCATGCAGGCCCTGGTGATTGCGCACGCGGCCTATGGGCACAACAGTTTCTTCAAAGGCAACTACCTGTTCCGCATGTGGACCGATGCGTCCAGCATCATCGACTACCTGGTTTACGCCAGAAACTACATTGCCGAATGTGAAGAGCGCCATGGCGTGCAGGAAATGGAAGACCTGCTCGACTCCTGCCATGCGCTGGCCAGCTTTGGCGTAGACCGCTACCGCCGTCCCAGTAAGCGCACGCTGGCACAAGAGGTGCAAGAGCGCAAGGAACGCGAGGCGCATGCCCAGCAGCAAATCAACGCGCTGTGGCGCACGGTGCCAGTCAAAGGTGGTGCGGGTGACGAGCCGCAAAAGGTGGACCGTTTCCCGTCAGAACCGCAAGAAAATTTACTTTATTTCATCGAGAAGAATGCACCGCTGCTCAAGCCCTGGCAGCGGGAGATCGTGCGCATCGTGCGCAAGATTTCGCAATACTTCTACCCGCAACGCCAGACCCAGGTCATGAACGAAGGCTGGGCAACGTTCTGGCACCACAAGCTGCTCAACACGCTGTACGACGACGGCCACCTGAGCGACGGTGTGATGCTGGAGTGGCTCACATCGCACACCAATGTCGTCTACCAGCCGCCGGTTGGCCACCGCGCGTACAACGGCATCAACCCCTATGCGCTGGGCTTTGCGATGTACACCGACATCAAACGTATCTGCGAAGCGCCAACAGATGAAGACCGCGCCTGGTTCCCGGACATCGCCGGGTCGCCGTGGTTGCCGGCACTGCACCACGCCATGCGCAACTTCAAGGACGAGAGTTTCATCGGGCAGTACCTGTCGCCCAAGCTGATACGCGACATGCATTTTTTCGCCATTCACGACGACGAAAAGATCAACGATCTGGAGGTGGCCGCCATCCACGATGACGCGGGCTACCACCGCATACGCCAAGCCCTTTCCTTGCAGTACGATCTCGGAACACGTGAACCCAATATCCAGGTTTGGGATGTGGACCTGCGCGGTGATCGCACGTTGACTCTGCGGCATACCCAATACCAGGACCGACCCTTGGGGGAAAGCACGCTGGAAGTGATGAGGCACACGGCACGGCTGTGGGGTTTTGGCGTGACGCTGGAGAGCGTGAATGGCGCGGGCGAGCGGGTTAAAGAGTGGAGTGTTTCCAGCCCCGCCTGACGACAGGGGGCTGATCGCCCAGCCGATACACTCAACGTGCGCAGTGGGCGCGTTGCCTGTTTGTTGGGAGCTCGGAATATGGACCAAACAGTCCGTGGGATGTATTGCTTGCGCTGTAGCAGCAAGCAGGTGGTACGTGGATCAATCGGTGAGTCGGCGCGGTTCTACCCGCTGCGCGGATTTTTAAAGGCCATTCTCGGTAAGCCGGTCTTCATCAAAGACGAACACTCGCATGCGTGCCTCGACTGTGGCTTGGTCTGGAATGAGCTGGATACCGCTAGCCTCAAAGAGAATATCCGCACCTTTGGCTAAAAACACGATGTCTTCCCAAGTTACGGTGATTGAGAGAAAGTGGTTCGTGATCGCACCCGATGCCAGCGGATGCGAGGTCGCGCTACAAGTCGGCGTCCCGTCACAAGAGCAAACCGGGGACTGGTCCGTTGTAGTCAGTCTAGTTGGATTGGAATTCGGTTCGCATAAGATTTTCGGTGTGGACAGCTGGCAGGCGACCATCCTCGGAATGAAGTTTGCCTCCAGCCGTGTGCGGGATTTTTCTGCGCGTGGATGGCAGTTCTATTGGGAACAGGGTGGTGAACCTGCTACTCAGCTGGAGCTTGGTTTTGGTGACTAGCTGTAGGAAGATTTCGCCGATTCGGGGCCAAACCGACTGTGTTCGGCAATTGACTCGGTAGATACAGCTGATGCAATCCCATATCTACGAAACGAAATCCTTTTCCAACCCGGTCAGTTGACCTTCCCGATCAACACCGTCAACCCGGCAAACACCGTGAACTGCGGCGTGTCTTTGTTCAAGCCACTGGCAAAGCCGGCATCCACCACCAAACGCTTGTTGACCGTGTAACTGGCCGCTGCCAAAAACTGTGCAGTGGAGGGCGCGCCGTTTTGGCTGGTGCCCGACAAATCGCCAGCCAATGTCCACGCTTCGCCGACCTGGCGCGAAATGGCCGCGGCCCACGTCCATTGGTACTGGCCTTGGTCAACGCCGGCGTTGCCCATGCGAGTGGCCATCAGGTTGGTGTCGAGGTGGAAGCCGTTCGCCATGTCAAAGCCGTAAATACCTTTGAGGCTGTAGTCACGTTCGCCGCTACCCAGTCCGTCGGCGGCAGTGGGGAATTTGGCGGTAGCCTCCAGCCCATAACTCACACCCTCGGGCGCACCTGCGGCCTTGTATTTCAGCGTTAGTGTGGTGTCGCCACGGCCATCAATGAGGGCCGATTGGGCTGGTGTCGTTGCGACATAACTGTCGCCGCCGACCAACAGTGCGAAGCGGTCGTTAAGCGAATACTTCAGCAAATAGGGCCAGCTATTGCGGGCGTCCGTGCCGTTGCCGCCCAGGCGCTGGCCGCCAAACTCCAGCTCCAGCCATCCAGGCGCCGATATGCTGGCGCCGCTGGTGACCGTGGGGCGAAACGGTGTTGCACTGGGTGCGTCGTCATCGGCGTGGGCTGCGAGCGGCAATGCCAGTGCGCACACGCACGCGCCAGTCAGCGCGGCGAAGGCAGGGGAGATTTTGAATAGTGGTGTCATCGTGGTTCATGGTAAAGCCCGGCGTATGGTCCGTCAACGCGCCATATTTCAGCCAGCGGGTCAACGGTACGATACGCTGATCCATAGTAGACAAGAACGAATGACCCAACACATGAAGCCTGCAACAAGTTCTTTACCCAAGAGTTCGCCGCTACGCCACACGCTGCTGCTGTTGATGATGGTGGTGCTGTGTTGGTCCTCCATCAACCCATTGGTCACGCATGCACAAACCGCAACACGCCCCGATGCGATCACACCCGACGGCGGCCGTTACTTCGGCCCGCTGGTCGATGGCCTGCGCCAGGGTAGGGGGAAAGTTGTGTGGGACGGCGGCACGCAATACGAGGGCAACTTTGTCAACGGTGTTTTCGAAGGCGAAGGCAAGCTGACAAGTCCCACCGTGACATACGAGGGCGAATTCAAGACCGGCCAATATTCTGGTCATGGCCAATTCACGCATCTGGATGGTCGCAAGTACATCGGTGAGTTTGCACTGGGCCAGTTCCAGGGGAAAGGGGCCTTCACCACGCCAGACGGCCAGGTATACGAAGGCACTTTTGTGGACGGTACCCTGAGCGGGCCAGGGCGCGCGCTGGGCAATGCTGGTTCGCGTTATGACGGCGAATTCAAGAACTGGCTGTATGAGGGCCAAGGTGTTCTTAAGTTCGCCAATGGTGACGAATACAAGGGCGGCTTTGCACAAGGGCTGTTCGATGGCGAAGGCACGTTGACCTACGCCAAACCGCATAAGGATGGAACGACCCATAAAACCGGCGTCTGGCGTTATGGAACGTTTCAAGACAAAGAGGCTGCGCAGAAGATGCTGGCCAACGTCGAGACGGCGCTTTACAACCAGCGTGCCTTGCTGCAAGCGGCACTGGCGGGCTTGGCACCGAGTCAGCCCGAAAAGATCAACCTTTACCTGCTGGCGGTGGCGGGCGATGGTGGGCAAGAGGTGTTCCACCGCGAGACCGAGTTTGTCAAAACGCAGTTTGACCGCGATTTCCACACCCGTGGGCGTTCCATGATCCTCGCCAACAGCCGAAATACGGTGTCGAAGCTTCCCATGGCGACGCTGACCAGTGTGCGTGAGAGCATCCAGGGCGTAGCTGAGCGTATGGACAAGGGCAAAGACATTCTCTTTCTGTACCTGACCAGCCATGGCTCTGCCGACCACCGATTGAGTCTGGACCAGGACGGTATAAATCTGCGCAACCTGAGTGCCAAGGACCTGGGTTCAGTGCTGAAAGAGTCTGGTATCCGCTGGAAGGTCATCGTTGTGTCCGCCTGTTATTCCGGCGGATTTATCGAGCCACTGCAAGATGACCACACGCTGGTGATCACGGCATCGCGCCCCGACCGTCGCTCGTTTGGCTGTGCGGACGAAAACGACTTCACCTATTTCGGGCGCGCGTTTTTCAAGGAATCATTACCGCACAGCAAAACATTCACCGAGGCCTTCCAAAAAGCCAAAGCGCTGATCCTGAAATGGGAAGACGACGACTTCCAACAGGTAAGCAAGACGGACGATAACGACCACTCCGAACCGCAAATTTCCACATCACCTTTGATAGAGGAACACCTGCAACGCTGGCGAGGGCAGATGCAATAATTGCAGCATGATAGAAACACCTGCCCCTACATGATCAGCATTGATCCACGCACGGTCATTCTGTTGTCGGGGGTGATGAGCGCGTTCATGGCGATCATCATGTTTTCTCTCAAGCGCAACTACCCGACTAGCATCCGGGGTCTGGGCGAATGGGCT
Organism: Rhodoferax sp.; assembly: GCF_025356155.1. Classification (GTDB taxonomy): domain Bacteria; phylum Pseudomonadota; class Gammaproteobacteria; order Burkholderiales; family Burkholderiaceae_C; genus Allorhodoferax. Next base: position 6,812 of record NZ_JANXUQ010000163.1, read on the forward strand.
ACCTCTCTGGTGTTGGTGGCGGTTGGCAGTGGATTGGCGTTTGGCTTGGACGTGTTGCCCAAGCTTTTGTCCATCACGTTCCCGCGTCTACTGTTTCCCGCGGGGCTTCTGCTGGCCTACGTGGGCACCCAGCGTTTCTTTGGTCTGACGCCACGGTTCAAGCTGTGGATCGCATTGATCGCAGGCGTGGTGCTGGTGCAGGTTTGGTTTACCTTTGTGCAGCCTCATTTCTTGGTACGTCTGGCGTTGTCCAACGCTCTGGGGGCCTGCATATTTTTTGCGTTCGCAAATATGCTGCGCAAGCAGGGGCTGGCCACCTTTGCCCGGCGCATGACCATGGGTGTGATGGTGACTATGCTCTGCGTGCTGCTGATGCGGCTAGTCACCTTGGCCATCTGGCCGGTGGGTGAGGATATTTTCAACACTGCACCCCAGCACCTGGTTTATGTGACCAGCTTCTCGTTCCTGGTCGTGCTGTTGTCTGTCAGTCTGGTGCTGTTGGCGTCTGAGCGCTTGCACACGGAGGTGTCTTACCTGGCCAGCCACGATTCGCTGACCAACGCATTCACACGGCGCCACATGAATGAAGCCTGCGCCATGGAGCTGGAGCGCAGCGTGCGCCATGATCACAGCATGGCAGTGCTGATCATGGACCTGGACCATTTCAAGCTGATCAACGACACCTATGGGCACCAGCGCGGTGACCAGGTGCTGGTGGACTTTGTAGTCAAAGTAAATGGCTTTCTGCGGCGCCCGGACCAACTGGCGCGCTTTGGCGGCGAGGAATTTGTGGCTATGCTGCCCGAGACCAGGTTGGAAGAAGCGCTGGTAGTGGCCGAGCGCATCCGCGCGGCCTGCGCGCTGCACAGCACAGAGCCAAATTGCACAGTCAGCATTGGCGTGACCACCAATGCGCAGGGCAACGACACGGTGGACAGCCTGATTGCGCGAGCTGATGCAGCCGTCTACCGGGCCAAGACCCTGGGCCGCAACCGGGTCGAGTCGGCCTGAGCCCAATCTCCCCTGGCCCTGATCGGGAATTAGGGGCTGTGGTTGCTGTATTTCTTGTAATTTCAGAAAATACTGAAAATTCAAGAATCTGTAGAAACCCAAGAGCCCTATGAACCTCCCACCCCTGACCCAATCCTTTGTGCTGCACTTCGGCGAGATGGGTAGCCGCTGGGGTATCAACCGCACAGTGGGGCAGATTTATGCCTTGCTGTACGTGTCGGCCAAGCCCATCAATGCCGACGAGATTGCCGACACGCTGAACTTTTCGCGCTCCAATGTCAGCATGGGGCTCAAGGAACTGCAGTCGTGGAACCTGGTGCGGCTGATCCATTTGCCCAACGACCGGCGGGAGTACTTCCAGTCGCCACAGGACGTGTGGCAGATCTTTCGTACGCTGGCCACCGAGCGACGCAAGCGCGAGATCGACCCCACCCTGTCCATGCTGCGCGACGCGCTGATGGAGACTCCCGGTGG
>NZ_JANXUQ010000234.1 GCF_025356155.1 Rhodoferax sp.
ACAGCCTGCCCGTCCTTGCGTGGGTCGGAGCCCGCGACATAGGTGTCGCCTTGCTTCAGGATAAGCTGCGCACCGCCAAAAGCAAACACACCGTCACCGCCATCGGTCTGCACCGCGTGGCCGCGCGCCGCGAGTTCGCGCGCCACCGCAGGATCAAAGCTGGGCTCCAATGCCACACCGAGCCCACCGGTCACACGCCAGCGCGGTGCATCGACTGCGGCCTGCGGGTTTTGGCCGTAGCGCAGCACACGCAAGGCCATCTGCAAGTGGCCTTGGGACTGCATGGGGCCGCCCATCACACCAAACGCCATCTGCGGCGTGCCGTCGGCATGCAGGGCGAAGGCCGGGATGATGGTGTGGGATGGCCGTTTGTTGGGCCCCACCTGGTTGGCATGGCCCTGTGCCAACGCAAAACCATGGCCCCGGTTCTGCATGCTGATGCCGGTGCCGGGTACGACCACGCCCGAGCCGAAACCCATGTAGTTGGACTGGATGAAGGACACCATCATGCCGGACACATCTGCAGCCGCAACATAGACCGTGCCGCCCGGTTGGGGTGCGCCGTAGCCCGGGTCGCCCGCCCTTTGCAGGTCAATCAGCTTGGCACGCTCGGCCAAGTAGTCGGCGTCCAGCAATGCGCCGGGCGCAATCCGCATGGCTGCGGGATCGGCGTTGTAGTGGTAGAGATCGGCCAGCGCCAGCTTCATGGCTTCTATGGCGCAGTGCACGGTGTCAGTATGGTCTACGGGCTGCTCGCCAACACCCAAAGCTTCCAGCATGCCCAGTGCCATCAGCGCGGCAATGCCCTGGCCGTTAGGCGGTATCTCGTGCACGACCGAACCGGCAAACGGCTGCGCCAGCGTGCCGCACCAGTCCACCGTGTGGCTGGCCAAATCGTCTTCGGTCAGTGCACCCCCGTGTACCTTGGCATGTGCGGCCATGGCCTGGGCTAGCGGGCCACGGTAAAACGCCTCGCCATGGCTGGCAGCAACGGCCTCCAGCGATCGGGCATGGGCTTCAGTGCAGAATATCTCACCCGCGTGTGGTGCGCGGCCTTGTGGCATAAAACAATCGGCAAAGCCCGGTTGCGCACCGAGCCGCGCCGCGCCCAGCGCCCATTGGCGCGCGATGATGGGCGACACGGGAAAGCCCTGGCGCGCATACGCAATAGCCGGTTCCGCCAACGCAGCAAACGGCAAGCGACCGAAGCGGCGCGACAGCGCGCTCCAGGCCGACACGGCGCCGGGCACGGTCACAGCGTCCCAGCCCCTGTCCGGCATCACCGATCGGTCTTTGAACCGATCAGCGCTCCAAGCCGCGGGCGAGCGACCCGAGGCATTGAGCCCGTGCAACGCTTTGCCATCCCAAACCATGGCAAAGGCATCGCTCCCCAGGCCGCAACCCGTGGGCTCCACCACTGTCAAGGCCATGGCTGTAGCAATGGCCGCGTCCACCGCATTGCCACCCGCTTGCAACAGGCGCAGGCCAGCCTGGGCGGCCAGTGGTTGCGAGGTGCTGACGACGTTGCGCCCCATCACGGCGGAGCGGGCAGACGCGTAGGGGTTAGTCCAGTTCATGGTCAAGGACTATAGAGCGTCAATGCGCAAGGCGCTGGTGGACGGGTGGACGGGTGGACGGGTGGGCGCGAAGCGGCGTCTATGATGATCCACCAGAAAATCAAACAGGAGACAGTCATGACCCCCATGCGTGTGAACCGTAGACGTGCAGTACTCACCGGCGCGGCAGCTTTGCTGTCGCTGAACAGCATGGGCAGCACCGCCCAAACCGCCTGGCCCAATAAACCGGTGCGCATCGTGGTGCCCTTTGCACCGGGTGGCACCACCGACCTCCTGGCGCGTGCCGTGGCGCCAGAATTGTCCAAGGCGTTCGGCCAGCAATTCATTGTCGACAACAAGGCTGGCGCCGGTGGCAACCTGGGCGCCGACGCGGTCGCCAAGTCCGCACCCGATGGCTACACGCTGCTGATGGGCACGGTGGGCACGCACGGCATCAACCGCGCGCTGTACCCCAAGCTGCCGTATGACCCGATCAAGGACTTTGCACCCATCACCATGGTGGCCGGTGTGCCCAATGTGATGGTGGTCAGCGCAGAGTTTGCCCGCACCAATGGCATCCACAACGTGCAGGACTTCATCAAGCTGGCCAAGTCCAAACCCGGCAAGCTCAACATGGCATCCAGCGGCAATGGCACGTCCATCCACCTGGCGGGTGAGCTGTTCAAAAGCCAGACCGGCATCTTCATGACGCACATCCCCTACCGCGGGTCAGGCCCCGCGCTGTTGGACCTGGTGGGTGGCCAGGTGGACGTAATGTTTGACAACCTGCCATCGGCCATGCAGCTGATCAAGGGTGGCAAGCTTAAGGCGCTGGCCGTGACCAGTGCCGCACGCTCCAGCGCCCTGCCCGATGCCCCCACCATCGAAGAAGCGGCCGGGCTCAAAGGCTTTGAAGCCACCAGTTGGTTTGGATTGTTGGCCCCGGCGGGCACACCAGCCGACGTGGTCAACCGCGTCCAGCAGGAAGTGGCACGCGCGCTGGGCAGCCCCGCCATCAACGAGAAAATGCTGGCACAGGGCGCCATTCCCAGCGGCAACACGCCGACGCAGTTTGCGGCGCTGATTGACAGTGAACACAAGAAGTGGGCGCAGGTGGTCAAGGCCTCAGGCGCGCGCGTGGATTGACTGGGTTGCCCCCCCGGGCATTACTGCGCGTTTGGTGCGTTGGCACACGGAGTAAATGCGCTGTGGCGACCTATAGTGACTCTTAGCAAGTCTCACCACCCGGCTATGGAAGTTTGAGAATGATGTGGGCCTGGGCTTGCGCAAAAGGGGAATTGCTTGAACTTTGCGCTAGACCACCAACCGCGCCACCAACAGGCGTTGCCCGCACAGCATGTGCCAGATGGCTTATGGCACCAATACCCTGATCTCGTCATACCACCCAGCGAACGGGCGCCATGCGCAGCGGATACCGATACGGCCCGACTGATCACTCTCATGGTAGGCAGACGCAAAATCCGGCAGGGCGAATGCCTTTTCCGTGAACGCGACCATTTTCAGCACATGTATGCGGTGCAAAGTGGTTCGTTCAAATCCACGCTGGCGCTGGTCGATGGTGGCGAGCAGGTCAGTGATTTCCACATGACGGGTGAACTGCTGGGCCTGGACGGTGTGGCCGAGGGCCTGCATGCGAGCAGCGCAACCGCGCTGGAGGACTCCGAAATCTCCACACTGTCCTTCACCCACCTCAGTGAGCTGTGTGCGGCCGCAGGCGGCGTGCAGAGCGCCGTGATGCGGCTGATCAGCCGCGAAGTCGTGCGCAGCAACAGCCATGTGCTGCTGCTGGGCAGTTTGAACTCGGCCCAACGTCTGGCCGCATTTTTGTTGAACCAATCCCAGCGCCTGAACAAACGGGGCTATTCAGCCGTCGAATTCCACCTGAAGATGACCCGTGGCGAGATCGGCAGTTTTCTGGGCATGACCCTGGAAACGGTCAGCCGCACCTTTACCGAACTGCAGCAGCAACGCCTGCTCAAGGTAGACCGGCGCCACATTGTCATTTCGGATCTGGACGGCTTGGCACGCGTTTAGCGTTGTCGCTACGTATTTGATAGCGTAACCGCCATATTCGGCGAGGGCTAGGGGGCAGTTTTACTCAATAACCCTTGGTAAACTGCGCAGACCCGCTCACATGTGATCGCCCGCGCGTGCGGCACACGTATCGCATGTAGCACCGCATGTGACTGCACCCCCTGCATTTCTGTGGCACTTTTGCACCCCTAGGGTAAGTCCCATGGTTCTAGATTAAATATTAATTAACAATTAATTAATTCGAGAACAAGGGTGTTCTCTGAATTCAACCCCGCTCGTGGCACCGCGCCAGATGAGCACACAAGGAGACGACATGTTGAAAGTTTCAAGTTTGCGCCTGACGGGCCTGTCTTTGGCCGTGTTGGCCATGACAGCAGCCGTTGCCGCGCACGCCGGTGAAGTGGAAGTGCTGCACTACTGGACCTCCGGTGGTGAAGCCAAATCCGTCGCCGAACTGAAGAAAATCATGCAGGCCAAAGGCCATGTATGGAAAGACTTTGCAGTGGCCGGTGGCGGTGGTGACAACGCAGCCACCTTGCTGAAGAGCCGTGTGGTATCTGGCAACCCACCTGCCGCCGCGCAGATCAAGGGCCCTGCCATCCAGGAATGGGCTGCCGAAGGCGTGCTGGCCAATCTGGACGCCGTCGCCAAGGCCGAAAAATGGGACAGCCTGCTGCCCAAAGTCGTTGCCGATGGCATGAAGTACAAGGGTAACTATGTGGCAGCACCCGTGAACGTGCACCGCGTGAACTTCGTCTGGGCCAACCCCGAAGTGCTGAAGAAGGCCGGCGTGACTGGCATGCCCAAGACGTATGACGAATTCTTTGCCGCTGCAGACAAAATCAAGAAGGTCGGTCTGATCGCCGTGGCCCATGGTGGTCAGAACTGGCAAGACTTCACGACCTTTGAATCGGTTGCACTGGGTATCGGTGGCGTCAAGTTCTACCACGAAGCACTGGTGGCTCTGGACCCCAAGGCCCTCTCCAGCGACACGATGACCAAGACGCTGGAAACCTTCCGCAAGATCAAGGGTTACACCGACGCCGCCGCCCCCGGCCGCGACTGGAACCTGGCCACAGCCATGGTCATGAAGGGCGAAGCCGGCTTCCAGTTCATGGGTGACTGGGCCAAGGGCGAATTCCTGGCCGCTGGCAAGGTACCCGGCAAGGACTTCCTGTGCGCAGCCGCACCGGGAACAGCCAACGCCTACACCTTCAACGTGGATTCATTTGCCATGTTCAAGCTGAAATCCGCCGACTCGCAAAAGGCGCAGGCCGATCTGGCCGCAGCCATCATGGGCACCGAGTTCCAGGAAGTTTTCAACCTGAACAAGGGCTCCATCCCTGTGCGTCTGAACATGAAGCTCGACAAGTTTGACGACTGCGCCAAGCTCTCCAGCAAGGACTTTGTGGAAACCGCCAAGACCGGCAGCCTTCAGCCATCCGTCGCGCACGGCATGGCCATCAAGCCCGCCATCGAAGGCGCGATCAAGGACGTCGTCAGCCAGTTCTGGAACGACGACAAGATCTCCGTGGCTGAGGGCCAAAAACGCCTGATCGCAGCAGCCGCGACCAAGTAAGCCAAACCACTCCAGTAGACAAGTCAGGGGACGGCGAAAGCCGTCCTCAGGGGAACCCTTTTTCCTAAATTTATGCATCTGCGGGACAGACCGCAGCTACGCGCAGCGAGCCAGCTCTGTCCCCAACACTATAGAGACCCATCATGAAACACATTTTCTCCATCAGCGCCATCGCACTAGCTGCTGCACTGTGCGCAGCCAGCGCCCACGCTGACGACGGCACGTTCGAATTCCACGGCTACTCCCGTGGTGGCCCGGTTTTCAGCACTTCAGACGGTATCAAGGGCCGGTTCCAGCTCGGCGGTGATTTGCAAGGCTACCGCTTGGGCAACGAGGGTGACAACGGCATTGAAATCGATCTGAGCAAGACCTTCAAGACTGACGGTGCAAACTACAAGGTTGAGTACATGCCAGCCAAGTGGAACAGCGGCAATGTGGGCACCGAGCAGGCGTTTGTAGAAATCAGCGGTCTGAGCTTTTCTCCGGAGGCTAAATTCTGGGTCGGCCAACGCCGTCTGCGGATTCAGGATGTGCACATCATCGACTACTTCCTGTTGAACTACGGTGACAACCAGGGTGCTGGCGTGACCGATATCCCAATTGGTGGCGCCAAGCTGGGGCTGGGCTTCTTTACGGGTGACAAGTTTGATACGGCTGCGGTGGCTGGCGTGAACGCGACGCGCTTCAATGCCGATATCTCCGATATCGCCATCAACCCCGGCGGCAAGCTGCGGGTGTTGATGACGGGTGTGAATGGATCGGGACTGGCAGACAGCAGCGGTGGCTCTGGCATCTCGGTATCACACAACCAATCGGACTTCATCGTCAAAGGCTTGAACAATGCATTGTTCCTGCAAACGTCGAATGGCCATGCCCGTATCGACGGCGAGTTTGAAGGCATTGACGGCGTGGCAGCGGGAAAGAAGGTTACGCGTATTGCGGATTCCTTGAGCTGGCAACTGGGTGCCTTTGGGGGCCAAACCCTGCTGGCCTACCAGACCAACAAGGACGAGAAGACGGGCGCGGAAACCAAGGACACATCGATCGGTGGCCGTATCTCGTATGCTTTCTCCAAGAACTTCAAGTTGTTGGTCGATGCGGCAACGACAACGCGCACCGGCGCGGGCCCGGACCAGCGTCTGGACAAGTTGACAATCGCGCCTACGCTGTCGGTTGGCCCTGACTTTTATGCCCGCCCCGAGCTGCGTTTGTACTTCACGATGGCCAACTGGAACGATGCCGCGGCTGCGGCCAATGCCAGCAGCTTTGGTGCCGGTGGCAAGACTTCGCGTACGGTTGCCGGTGTGCAGTACGAAATCTGGTGGTAAAAATTTGAGCCTCCACGGTCGTCCACTGCGTACGGTTCCCTGCTCCCAAAGGGGGGCACCATTCGCCTTGGGGGCGGCCCGGCGGCTCATGTAATTTAGGGTTTCTCGGGGGTTAGGCGTTTATACGGCGGTCTCGCGACCGCCGTTTTTTTCAATTGGAACCGCAGCCGTTGGATGCTCCCTGGCAGACTTAGAAATCTATGAAAACTTTTGAAAATATTTTGCCCAAGCTGGTGATCGCGCCCGGCTTCATCATCGGGTTCGCATTCATCTACGGCTTCATGATCTGGAACGCCGTGTTGTCGGTGACCGGCTCGAACATGCTGCCCAACTACGATGAATTCGTCGGGCTGGACCAATATGTCCGCCTGTGGGCATCGGACCGTTGGTACGTTGCGCTCAAGAACTTGGGTCTGTTCAGCCTGCTGTATGTCGGTGGCTCCATGGCCTTGGGCATGGGCATGGCGATTTTTTTGGACCAGAAAGTGCGTCTGGAAGGCGTGCTGCGCACCGTCTACCTGTATCCGATGGCCCTGTCCTTCATCGTGACCGGCACCGCCTGGAAATGGATACTCAACCCAAGCCTGGGTCTGGAAAAACTCATGCATGACCTGGGCTGGACCAGTTTCCACTTTGACTGGCTGGTGCAGTCTGACACGGCCATTTACTGCGTCGTTATCGCAGGCATCTGGCAATCGGCCGGGTTCGCCATGGCGCTGTCGCTGGCAGGCCTGCGTGGCATAGACGACAGCATCATCAAGGCCGCGCAGATCGACGGTGCGTCGCTGCCACGCATCTATTGGCGGATCATTCTGCCGATTCTGCGGCCCGTCGTTTTTTCGACCGTGCTGGTGTTGTCCCACCTGTCGATCAAAAGCTTTGACCTGGTCATGGCGCTGACGTCCGGTGGACCCGGCTATGCGACCGACGTGCCGGCAACCTTCATGTATGTGATGAGCTTTACCCGCGGGCAAATTGGCCTGGGTGCTGCCAGCGCCACGATGATGCTGGCCACCGTGGCCGCCATTGTTGTCCCCTACCTCTACAGCGAGCTGCGCGCCAAGCCGCACGACCGCTAATCTCCTGCGCCAACCATGACTGCCAAACACCTACACCGCGTTTTGATCTACGGCACGCTGCTGCTGGCCGCGTGCTTCTTCCTGGCCCCCTTGTATGTGATGCTGGCCACATCGTTCAAGGACGCCGAGCAGATCCGCACTGGCAACCTGCTGAGCCTGCCCCACGGGTTGAATGTCGAATCCTGGCTGACGGCCTGGTCGACCGCTTGCACTGGCGTGGACTGCCGCGGCCTGCAGCCCTACTTCATGAACTCGGTCGCCATCGCCGTGCCCGCCGTGCTGATTTCGACCGCCTGGGGCGCGATCAACGGCTACGTGTTGAGCATGTGGAAGTTCAAGGGCAGCGAACTGCTGTTTGGCTTCATGCTGTTTGGCGTGTTCATGCCCTTCCAGGTGGTGCTGCTGCCCATGAGCCAGGTGCTGGGCTACCTGGGTTTGTCGAGCTCACTCGCGGGCCTGATTCTGGTGCACTGCATTGCGGGCCTGGCGGGCACCACGCTGTTCTTCCGCAATTACTACACCGCCATTCCCAAAGAACTGGTCAATGCCGCACGCATCGACGGTGCGGGCTTCTGGCGCATTTTCATCCGCATCGTGGTGCCCATGTCGATACCGATTTTGATGGTCACACTGATCTGGCAGTTCACCAATATATGGAACGACTTTTTGTTTGGCGTGGCCTTTAGCGGCGCCGACAGCAAACCCATCACGGTCGGCCTGAACAACATGGCCAACACGACCAGCAGCGTCAAGAGCTACAACGTTGACATGGCCGCCGCGCTGATCGCTGGCCTGCCCACAATGCTGGTCTATATCCTGGCCGGGCAGTATTTCGTCAAGGGACTCACAGCCGGCGCTGTGAAGGGTTAATAACCGTGCAGTCTTCACCTATTTCATCGCATCAAAAACAAATGGCAGCTTCTCTTCAAATTTCTGGCGTACGCAAAGCATTCGGCAAGGGCAACAAGGCGATTGAAGTGTTGCAGCGCATCGACATCGACGTTCAACCCGGCGAGTTTTTGATTTTGGTCGGCCCCAGCGGCTGCGGCAAATCCACACTGCTCAACATCATCGCCGGGCTGGAAGAGCCCACTGAAGGCCAGGTGCGCATTGGCGGCAAAGACGTCATTGGCGTGGCACCGGCGCAGCGCGACATTGCGATGGTATTCCAGAGCTACGCGCTCTACCCTACGATGAGCGTGTACGACAACATCGGCTTCGCACTGGAGATGCGCAAGGTGCCCAAGGCCGAGCGTGA
>NZ_JANXUQ010000240.1 GCF_025356155.1 Rhodoferax sp.
TGCGGCCACCGGCGTCCATGCTCCACGTGGTGGTGCGGTTCAGCGCATCGGTCTGCGTGGTCTTGGCGCCTTGTTCGTCATAGCTGTAACCGGTGGTGGCGGTGGTGTTGCCGGTAAGCGTCTGGATGACGCTGGTCAATCGCCCTGCGGTGTCATAACCATAGGTCGTGGTCAATCCCCTCGGATCGGTCTCGCTTTGCTTGCGGTTGTCTGGCCGGTAGACGGTGCTGTGGGTGCTGCCATCCGGGTGGCGTTGTTGCATAAATCGGAATCTGTTCAAAGCTCCCTATTTTTCGCCTCTTTTTAGAGTTTCACCGACACTGGCATACCAAGGTTTGTCATTGTGTTCAGTGCGGACGCACTGACCCACGCTTCGCTCTTTTGCCGAGGCAGCTCGCGCGCTTTCATCGTGTTGCCGAAGATGCGCTTGTAGCGCTGGATTGCCAACTCAACGTAGGCCCGCAAACCATAGTCGGTCTTCTTCTGCCACGCGATTCGCCCGTGCTCTTTGATGTCTCGAATGTGCTGGTCGCGTTGCGTGTCGTCTACGCCAGAGCACACCGCTGTTTTGGGCGGTGGCACGACAATTTTGGCGTCGGGTTGCTTGGCCAGTACGACGTTGGACACTGGCTCACCATCAAAGGCGCCATCACCCATGAAGGTCTCAAAGGGCGTGACAATTTGATCAAGCATACCGGGAACAGCCGTGGGGTCTCCCACTTCCGGTGTAGTCAATTCACAAGCTAATATCTGATGATTCTCATCGACCGCCAGATGCAGCTTGCGCCAGGTTCTACGAGCCAGGACCGCGTGTTTCTCCTGATGCCACTCGTCCCTGCCGTAGACCTTCAGTCCCGTGGAGTCCACAATAACCAGACTACCCGGCTTCATTGCCTTGCTCAGTACATGTCTGGGTAGCTCGACGCTGCGCCGGGAGATACTGCTGAAGTCAGGAATACAGATGGCAGCGTTCATGATGCGGGTCAGTGAATTCATGAAGCCTTCGGTCTGGCGCAGCGGCAGATGGAACACTTGGCGAATCAAAGTGGCTGTCTCTATGGCGTGATTGGAATACTCCTGGGGCCGTCCACGCGCTCCCGTTTTAGCGGGGCGCCATTCACTGATTGCAGTCTCGGTAAACCAGATGGTGATGTCACCGCGCTTGCGCAGCGATTCGTTGTACTCAGACCAGTTGGTCACCTTATATTTTGGTTTGGGGAACTTGTGGCGGCGGCTCTCGGCGTGTTTGTACGGCACTGGCTATTTCTGCGGTTGGAATCGTCCCGTATCATGCCTGCTCGGCCAAATGCCTACGGGTTTTCGATTTATGCAACAACGCCCCGCAGCGCCCCTTCTCCTCGGCCGAAAGGCTTACTTCTGCCCGGCTCGAATCTCCGCAGCGATATGTTTCGCTGAGTAAACATTCTCCAGCGCTTCCAAAAGTGCTTGCGAATGCACAGCCACGGTGCGATTGCGGGTCTCGTCAAAACCAAACTCACCACCCAGCGAGTGGATGTTTCCGTCAAACACTAGGCCGACTACTTCTCCATTCCTGTTCACCATGGGTGAGCCCGAGTTACCACCGATGATGTCGTTGTTTGTAACCAGATTAAACGGAGTTTTCAAGTTGACTTTGTTCTTTGCCGCCAACCAAGAACTGGGCAATGCGAAGGGCTCAGCGCCCGTGTGTCGGGTGTAAGCTCCACCAATATCGGTAAACGGTGTGACTGGTGTACCGCTTTCTTCCCAGCCGACAACGCGTCCGTAGGAAAGCCGCAGTGTGAACGTCGCATCCGGATAGTTCTCGGTACCGTACACAGCAAAGCGGGCTTTTGCCAGGCGTTCTTCCTGCTTCTTCTGGGGGCCTTGCACCTCTTCCTCAAACTTCTTCCGAACTGCGCGCGCCTCAGCGTCATATGAAGCCACAAAACGAAGCAGTGGGTCCGTGGAGGCCTGTAGCGTTTTAAGGTCTGCATCCCATAGCTTCTTACGCAAACCGCCGACTGGGTCGCCCTTGGCATT
>NZ_JANXUQ010000282.1 GCF_025356155.1 Rhodoferax sp.
ACATTGGCGTCTTCGGACGGGAAGATGCACAGCCTTTGCTCGCGCAGAGCGCGGATGCTTTGCCAACCCGGGCGCTGCTGCAGGCCATCGGCACTGCGTTGGCCAATCATGATGAGGTCAGGGTTGGCACGCACGATGAATTCTGGATTCAGCTTTGGGAATGGTCCCAGCTTGGCGGGCACGATGTTTTTGGCACCCAGGCGCGTCAGCGTCTCGCCGATGAAGGACGACTCCCCCGCCGCATAAGGCCCCTGGTTCACTTCAAAATAGACTTTGGCTCCGCGCACATTGGCGGGCACAGACTGCGCCGCGGCAGATACGCCGGCGTCTATGGCGCGCCAGAGGCGCTGGGCGTCCACCACCTCCAGCAGTTGGCCGATCTTCAGCATCACGCGCTGCACATCTGCGTGGGTCTTGGGCTCCAGCGCCACCACCTTGATGCCTAGCGCTTCCAACCGCTCGCCGACGCGGGCGGACTTGGCCATCAGCACGACATCCGGCCGTAGCGCCACGATGGCCTCGACATTGGGGTCCAACCCGCCGCCGACCTGGGGCAACTTTTGCACACTCTCCGGGTAGTTGGAATAACGGTCGACGCCAACTAGTCGAGCGCAGTAACCCAGCTCGCACACCGTCTCGGTCAGCGACGGCAAGATGCTGACGATGCGCTGGGGCGGGCCTGCCAGTGTGACGGTCACGCCGCGGTCGTCGGTGACCTGCCCAGCCTGCGCAGCTAAGCTGGCCAGCAGAGCCGTGCACAGCACTGCGGTGAACGCAAGCGGCTTCGCAAAAAGCATTGTCGTCATCTTCATGGAGAGTCTTTCAAATTCAATGGCAGACCAGCCGCCATCAAGGTCACACGCTGGCACACACTGGCCACATCCTGGTTCAAGCGGCCGAGGACATCGACAAAAGCGCGGACCTCACGTCCCATGGGGATCACACCCAGGCCAATCTCGTTGCCCACCAACACAACAGGGCCGGGGCTGTCTTCAATTGCTATCAAAAACGAAGCGGTACGTGCATATTCCGCGAGGGCTAGCGGCTCATTGTTCATAAGCGACTCGGATTCAGCAGGCATCAGCAGGTTGGTCAGCCACAGCGTCAAACAGTCCACCACGACCAAGGTGTTGGGCTGGCTGTGTTCGGTAATCGCCTCGGCCAATGCCAGAGGCTCTTCCACTGTGGCCATGCCCGGCACACGCAACGCGCGGTCGGTCCGGTGGCGGGAGATCCGCAGGCGCATCTCGTCGTCCCAGGGCTGGGCGGTGGCGATCAACACGGCACGGTGTGCATCGGATTGGTCCAGCCAGGCGCGGGCCAGCATCTCGGCACGGCGCGACTTGCCGCTGCGCTGGCCACCGAGGATGAACTCGCTTTTGGCGATGGAGAGTGTGCTCATGCGGCAGCCTCCGCGCTATCCCTATTGGCGTCCATCCATTGGAGGATGATCTGGTGCATCTTGGTCACGCCGTCGGTCAACGCTGCAGGGCCAGGCTGCAAAATGTCGGGCGATTTGACTTCAAACAACTGTGCGTCTCGCACCGCGTTCACCGCACCCCAACCCTCACGCGCCACCACGTTCTCGGCCCGGAATTTCTTGCCGCACCACGAGCCGAAGATGATGTCCGGGTTGCGCCGCACAATCTCGGCGCCGTCCGCAATGATGCGGTTCTTGCCCAGCGATTCCACAGACAACTCCGCAAAACAATCATCACCCCCGGCAATCGCCATCAGCTCGGATACCCAGCGTATCGCGCTGATGTGCGGCGTGTCCCACTCTTCAAAAAACACCCTGGGTCGCCGCGCACCGGCCGCCACGCGGGCTGCCACGACGGCTTGCATGGTACGCAGGTCAGTCTGCATTTTTTCAATCCGCTGCAAGCCCTGCTCCACCTCACCCACCATCGCTGCCACCTGGAACAGCATGGAGAAAATCTCGGCCACGCTGCGCTGGTTGAAGATGGTGACCTGCACGCCTTTGCGCACCAGCTCGGCAGCAATATCTGCCTGCAAATCGGAGAAACCCAGCACGCAGTCCGGCCGCAGGTCCATGATCTTGTCGATCTTGGCGCTGAGGAACGCGCTGACCTTGGGCTTTTCTTCGCGCGCCCTGCGCGGCCGCACGGTGTAACCCGAGATGCCAACGATGCGCGCATCTTGACCCAGCACGTACAGCCACTCGGTGGTCTCTTCGGTCAGGCAAACAATGCGCTGCGGGCCGCGCGAGAAATTGAGGGTGTCGTTGTCGTCCATGGTCAGGCGATTTCCTTGCTATGCGGTGCGGAAAAAAGCTCCACCACGGCCGCCGGGCAGGATGCAAACCAGGCATGGAAGTAGCTGGCACGCAGCGCGCCCAGCTGCCACAGCGCTTCACCCGCGTCTGGCTGCGGCGCGGTGTCCGGCCGCCCCGTACGGGTCACAGCCTGCAATGGCGTACTGGTCGTCGAGTAGTGAAAGGTATGGCCACGCAAAGTGCCGCTGGCCAATGTCAATTGCTGCGGCCCCAGGCCCGCCAGGCGCTTGTGCATGGTCACCTCGCCGGGCAGCAGACCCCATTGCGTGTGGCGTTGGCCATCCACGGTGACCAAGGTATCAAACAGCGCCATCATGCCGCCACACTCAGCCCACACGGGCTTGCCAGCGGCAATATGCTGGGCCAGGCTGTCACGCAATGCCATATTGGCGGCAGTGGTGTCCGCGTGCAATTCAGGATAACCACCTGGAATCCACACAGCGTCGCAGACCGGCAAATCAGCATCGGCCAACGGCGAAAAGAATACAAGTTCCGCCCCCAGTGCCATCAGACACTCCAAGTTAGCGGTATAGATAAAGCAAAAAGCGGCATCGCGCGCGATGGCAATCCGCTTTCCATGCAGCATAGGGCTTGCCGACGGCTGGCCGTTCTGCGCAGGTAAAGGAGGAGCCCGCAAAGCGGGCGGGGGACACGGAGCAGAACGGTCAGCCGTCGGCACGCCCGGGGCAATCAACGCAGCACCTTCGGGAGCAGCAAATTCCACAGACCACCGCTGCAAGTCTTCCACAGTCATCCGCCCCAACGGCGTCTCAGCCAACGCATCGGCAGCCGCATCCAACCGCGCCAGAGCATCTGGCACTTCACTGGCAACCGTCAACCCCAAATGCCGCTCAGGCAACACGATATCTGCATTGCGCATCAACGCACCCATCCACTGATCGGGCGCCACACAATCCTGCAACATCTCCGCATGGCGCAAACTCGCCACGCGGTTCGCCAACACGCCAGCCCACGGCATGCCGCTGCGGTAATGCTGCAACCCAAACGCCAGCGCCCCAAACGTCCCCGCCATGGCAGACGCATCCACCACGGCCAGCACCCGCAACCCGAAGCGTTGCGCCAAGTCCGCCGCACTGGGCTCGCCGTCAAACAGCCCCATGACACCTTCAACAATGATCAGGTCCGCCTCAACGGCTGC
>NZ_JANXUQ010000295.1 GCF_025356155.1 Rhodoferax sp.
CGCCGCCCAGTTGCAGGGCTATGTGAAAGCGTTGATTTCAGCACCCAGCGGGCAACTGACGCTGGTGTTTGAATCGTTTGCGTTCAAGCGCGGTGTCCCAACCGATGCCGACTATGTGTTTGACGTGCGCATGCTGCCCAACCCGCACTACGAATCCACGATGCGCCACCTGACCGGGCGCGACCCGCCGGTGATCGAATTCTTGCAGGCGCAAGCCGATGTGGATTTGATGCTCAACCACATCGCACATTTTTTGGAAAGCTGGCTCGACGCCCTGGCGCGCGACCACCGAAGCTACGTTACCGTGGCAATCGGCTGCACCGGGGGACAACACCGCTCGGTCTACCTGGTCGAACAGTTGACCCAACGCTTCAAGCCCCACTGGGTCACGCTGACGCGCCACCGGGAACTCGACGCAGCCTAGCTCAGTAGTAGTACTTGGTGCGTACCGCCCATTCGTTGCCGGGGTAGCGTTTTTTCAGCCGCTCAAAGGCTTGTTGTGAAAAGCTCTTTTGGCGCTTGGGCTTGTCACCGTAGTTGCACTCCATGCGGGTAGAGGCTATGAAGAAGTGCAAGGCCTTGGGCACTTCGGCATCACCCGGGTTGCGCTGTGCATAGTCCAACAACAGCGGGCCCAGATAGTCTGAGCGCTTGGGAAGAGCGCGCAGTTTTTGCATTTCGCTGGTAGCTTGGGCGCGGGCTTCCGGGCTGAGAAAGCGGGGCCAGGCGGCGCCCAGTGCATCGGTGTCGGCAGATGGGCTGACGGGCACAGCGCAACCCCATGCGTCCCCCCCGACGTTTGCATTGAATTCAGGTGCATTGGCCAGGATGAGCAGAGCCGCGTCGCGTTTGGCGACAGGGTCTTTGGCATCCAAGTAGCGGCGGTACAGGTGGTGGGTCGTGTCGCGCCCGACCATGACGTCTGCCGTCACGCTGTCGGCAACGCTGTAGTCCCCCAGGATGATGGCGCGGGTCCACACCACGTCGGCCAGCGGGCGGCTTTGCAGGTCTTTGGCCAAGGGACGCGCCTTTTGCAGTTCGGCCAATGAAAAATGGCGGAACAGGTGGCGGGGGTAATCACCGTCGGTAGCAACGGGTGTGGATGCGGGCGCGACCGGCTTTGCCGATGTGTCTTTGGCTGCTTCGTTCTTGGTTGTTTCGTTCGTGGTTTTTTCGCTCGTAATAGGCCCGACAGTGTCCGGTTCGGCAGGCTGGCGGGCGGCGGCTTGGAAGAAGCCTTCGCGGGTGGCGGCGGTCAGCATTTTGATGCCCAGCAGGCGGTTGCGGGTAACGACGGAGTGCTCGGTTTGCTGCAGGAGCGTACTGATGCGCGCGTCCGCATCGACCGATTTTTCACTGGTAACTTCCAGGCGGGCCAAGTGGTATTGCAGATGCACATAGGCGGATGCACTGGACGGCACTGCGGCAGCGGCCTTCCACTCTTCGGCGTTGAGTTCACCCGCGCCGGCGTGTGCCAGCAAGGGCATAAGCCAGAGGGGTTCGCCATGGGCTTTCCAGCCCTGGCGGGCGGCGGCTAGCCCCATTTTGCGGTCGCCTTGCATGGCAGCAATCCACTGCGTGAGCGGCTCCTGGGCCTGTGACGCAGGGCCGTCGACTGCGTCCCAGATCAACAGGTAATCGGCCAGTTGCCGGGGTGACGCAGCCGAGAAGCGGCCGGTGTGCAGGGTGCTTGCCAGTTCGGCCAACCGCGCTTGGGGGCGGATGCGGGCATCGACCCAGCCCAGCAGGCCCTGGGCTTGCGGGAACGTTGCAACCATTGCGGCCAGCTCCGTACGGGCCTGCTCCAGTTGGCTGCGCCATTTTTTATCTTCGGCTTGGGTGTATTCGGCGTTGCTGGGGTTGGGTTCGCCGCGGTCCAGCGTGGCTTTGCGGATCAGGCTGCGTGCGGCAAGGTATTCGCCCCAGCTGTGCCAGGGGGAGGCCTTGTCTTTCGCTATGGTCAAAAATTGTTGCCGTGCGGCCTCAAACTGGCCCGCGTAAAACAGGGCCGCTGCGGTTTGGTAGGCGTGGTCCCTGCGCAGCCATGCGGGTGCGTCGCCGGGCAATGCGGCGGGCATGGGTGACGCGGGCTTGGGCTTGCCACTGCGCACGCGGGTGACAAGACCACAGTTGGCAAACACGGCGTCCTGGTTGGCCAGCCACACCTTGGCCCATACAAGGCCACCCGACTGCAACCGCTCGGCCAGCGTTATGCTGGCGCGGCGCAGTGCATCGTCTGCGCAGTTGAGAATTTCAACGTAATTGACTTCGTCATATTTGGTAACGGCGAGATTGGCGATGGGTGCCGCACCAGCAATCTTTTTGCGGACGGCCAGCCAGGCGGTGTACGGGTCGGTTGCCTCTGTGTTGGTTGCTGAATCGCCCTGAATGGCACCGATCTTCCAGCCTTGTATATCCAGCGACTGCAGTTCGGCAGGCGTGAGCGGCTGCCCGCTGGCGGCGCGATAGGCCAGAAACTGGTAGACCCGCCAATAGCTGCCCGGCACAACGCCGATCTGCCCACTGGCATACAACGGAAGGTCTTTGGTGGTGGGCGCCGACTCAGGCACAAAGCTGTTTTGCGCATAGCCGTCGCCACCGCTGGCCCGCGCGGCGCCCGCAGCCAAAAGCAAGGTGAAGGTGGCGGCAAGGCTTGCCAGCAACTGGCGCGAAGTGTGGTGCATGGGTGTTCTCCTCAAGGAACTATAAGCCCCCACTTACGTGCTGCCATTGTTGCGGCGTCCAGGCGGTGGGTGAGAAATGGTAACGGCGTGGTGCGTGGGCCAGCACGGCGGGCTCGTCGGTTGCCGTGCCCAGGGCGCTTTGGCAACGGGGGCGGGTGAAGCCGCCATCTCGGGTCAACTGGGTGCGCAGCAGCGCGTCGTCTCGCCCCATACGAAAGGCCATGGGCACGATTTCGTCCGCAGGCAGATCATGCAACCAATAGTCCCCCGCGCACCACGATGCCAGCGCCGTGACAGACAAGGCGGTGTCGGCGGGCAGCTGGCGGCGAATGTCCTGCACCACGGCCCGCAAAAATGCGCGCTGCGACTGGCGCACTTCAAAGTCTAGCTGCACCACGCGCGGCTGGCCCGTATCTGCGTGCCGTGCAGCCACTGCCAGCACCTGACTTACCACGGCCGCTTGTTGCACAGCGTCCAGCGCGGGCGGACGCCGCCACGACGCATCCACATGTACCACAGGCACTGCAACCGTATCGGGGCGCAGTTGCAGCGCATAGGCCCGCGGCATGGTGCGTGCGATGGCACCTTCCAGTTCGATGGAGGTGGCGACATACGCCACGCCCACGTTGGCCGGCAACCAGCGCAGGTCTTCACGCCGCTCCCACGCCCACAGCATGTGCGGGGGGAGTTGCATGACCGCGGGGTGCTGTGCCGGATGTTGCTTGGGGGTGGGTGTCAACCAATAGCCCAAGCCCAACACGCAGAGCAAAGGGATACTCCACCACCAAGCACGCACGGTGAATATGCGCAAATGCTTCCAATTTGATAGCAGATTACGCATATTCCACGAGGGCTAGCGGCCTATTTCTCTTAAGCTGTCTCGGCCATCAGGTGGCCGCTGAGCCCTGCAACAGCTTGCGAATCGGTGCTGGCAGACCCTGCGCGGGCCAGTCGGTGCCCGCCACCCACCGGCCAGCATCCCACGCGGCGGACGGGTCGGCAAGGTCCAGCCGCCAGACATGCAGGTACAGGTCTTTGTGCGTCAGCACATGGGTAAAGACGGGCAGTGCGTGCAGGGTGGACTGCAACGTACGGGGCACGGCGAGCTTCAACGCATCTTCACTGTCAAACAGCGGCAGGCAATGTAGCCCGGCCCAAACACCTGGCGTGGGGCGCTTGTCCAGCCACACTGCGCCATCGCCGGATTGCGCCCACAGCAACCAGATGGATTGACTGCTGCGTTTGAGGGTGCGCGTGCGCACCGGATAGCGTTGCGGGTCACCCGCCTTGGTCGCAACACAGTCCTCGCGCACCGGGCATATCTCACACTGCGGCTTTTTAGGCAAACACACGGTCGCACCCAGGTCCATCATGCCCTGCGTGTAGCGCGGCATGGCAGATGCTGCGTCCTTGCCCACTGGCAGCAGTTCGGTGGCGGCGTCCCACAATGCGCGCACATGGACACCCTGCGCCAGATCGGCATCAAAACCCAGTACACGGGTTACAACCCGTTTGACATTCGCGTCCAGTATCGCAACGCCCTCGCCAAAGCAAAGTGACGCGATGGCCGCAGCCGTGGAGCGACCAATGCCGGGCAGGGTTTCTAAAACTTCAGCACTTGCAGGGAATGCACCGCCATGCAGCTCCATTACCTGCTGTGCACAGCAGTGCAGGTTACGCGCACGGCTGTAATAACCCAGCCCACTCCACAGGCCCAGCACATCATCCAGGCTAGCTTGGGCTAGTGAAGCAACGTTGGGAAAACGGGCGATGAAGCGGGTAAAGTAGTTCCGCACCGTGACCACCTGGGTCTGCTGCAGCATGATCTCGGACAACCACACACGGTAGGGGTCTTGCGTGTTTTGCCACGGCAAGTCGTTGCGACCATGTGTTCTTTGCCACGCCACGACACGCTTGGCGAAAGCGCCATCGGCCACTTGCTGCACGCTCAAGCGAAGGCGATATCGACGGCGGTGCTGGCCTGGCTGTGTGCGGCGATCAGGTAGTCGGTCAGCTCAATCAGCTTCAACTCAATCTGGTTGAGTGCGGCTTCTTGCTGGTCCACATCCTGGATGCGGTCCTCCAGGCCACCGGCGGCTTGCTGGATGCGGTCTATGGCCTCGATTCGGCGGCTGAAATTGCGACGGCGTTCGCGCAATTGCGCATCGAGCTGGGCTGCAGCCGACTTGCTCCAAAGTTCCACATCACCTAAAGCCGTTTCATGGATGCCGCGCAAACGAGTAGACAGTGCGCGGACCAGCCGGTCCGCAAACTCGGGCTGCGCCAGCTTGAAGGCGTTACCAATACCCAAGTACTGCACGTGGCTGCGCTCCACCATGTTCAGGTCGGTCAGATACTGGGCCATTTGCGGCTCAGTGGGTGCCTGTAACGAGAATCCATGCTCGCCGTTGAGTTGACGGAAGGTGGCCGCCAGCATGGCTTGGATATCGCTGCACAGCGCCTGCACTTTTTGCAAGTTGGCACGCAGGCGGTCAAAGGTTTCGCCATAGGCGCGCTTGACGCCCAGCTTCAGGCCTTTTTGCAGCAACGTGGATGTCAGATGGGCCATTTCTTTCTTCAGCGCGGTCGAGCCCAGGATGCCAAATACCTCGCGCAAAAGTTTCAAATGCACCGAGCGCACCGCATGAATTTTGGCGCCGCCCAGGTCAAACTCGGCTTGCTCTTGCGAAATGCGCGAGCGCATGTGCTTGATGACGGCTGAATTCTTGCCCTGCAAGCCCTTGAGCTCCATCATCTGCTCGGTCATGTCGCGCTTGCGGATGTTGATTACGCGTCCGGTTTCTGCCCGCAGATCGGTAATGCCGGAGGCCATGGCCTCGCCCAAAATACGCTGGCGTTTGCCCATCATGCCGCGGCCCAGCGCGTCTTCCAGCACCGGTAAGCAACTGCGTTGCAGCAACTCGTCGTCTTCTGTGACTTTGGCGACCAGGCCTTTTTGGGCAGAAACGGCGATTACGCGGTCGCGGGGAATACCCAGGATCTCGGCCGTAGTGGCCTTTTGGCGATCGATTTGGGCTTCAATTTGGGCGGGGGTGCTCAAATCGTCCCACAAGGTGTCGATTTTGTTCAGCACCACCAGACGGGTATCGGTTTCACTGCTTTCAGTGATCAGGTGTTCACGCCAGATCGACAGATCAGACTTGGTGACGCCGGTGTCGGCCCCGAGGATAAACACCACAGCATGGGCTTGGGGAATCAGGCTGACCGTTAATTCGGGCTCGGCGCCGATCGCGTTCAGACCCGGGGTGTCCAGAATGACCAAGCCCTGTTTCAGCAACGGGTGGGCAATATTGATCAGAGCATGGCGCCATTTGGGCACTTCGACCATGCCTTGGGCGTCGACCATGGGGTTGTCTTCGGGGGCCTGGTTGTGCCAGAAGCCCAGAGCCCGGGCCTCGTCCTGTGTGACCTTGCGGGTCTCGGCAACTTTTTCCAAAGCACCGGCCAACTGTTGCGGATTGTTGACATCCAGATCAATCCGGGTCCATTTTTCGGGGACCATGCGCCATTCCATCAAGGCCTGGGGCTGCAAACGGGTCTCGATCGGGAGCAGGCGCAGGCAGGGAGGCACATCGGCGTCGTAGCCCATTTCGGTCGGGCACATGGTGGTGCGGCCAGCGCTGGCGGGCATGATGCGGCGGCCATAACCAGCAAAAAACACCGCGTTGATCATCTCGGATTTACCGCGCGAAAACTCCGCAACAAAGGCCACCATTACCTTGTCAGAACGCACTTGTGTGCCTAGACGCTTCAGACGTTCTTCGACCGCAGCGTCCAGCAGCTCGTTGTCCTTCATCCACTCGCCAAGCAGCTTCAGGCGCAGGGCGAATTCGCGCCGCCACGTGCCCAGTTGGTCAAATTGATCGTTAAATGAAGTAGTCAAGAGTCCCCCCGTCTAGCCGTTCAATATAGCACTGCACCCCGCCTTGTATCTCAGGGTTTTTGGCATTGGACACAGAAAAATGTGGAGCGCTGGCCTTGGCGAATGGCGCGGATAGGGGTCGCGCACACTTTGCACGCCTGCCCATCGCGGGCGTAGACCATGGCATCCAGCTGGAAATGCCCTGCCTCGCCTTGGGCATTGGAGAAGTCACGCAGCGTGCTGCCGCCGCGTTCCACCGCCCGCGCCAGCACGTCGCGGATGGCCTGGTGCAGGCGC
This sequence comes from Rhodoferax sp., assembly GCF_025356155.1. Lineage (GTDB taxonomy): Bacteria > Pseudomonadota > Gammaproteobacteria > Burkholderiales > Burkholderiaceae_C > Allorhodoferax. The sequence continues at coordinate 6,865 of NZ_JANXUQ010000295.1, forward strand.
GCAGCGCGGGGGCGGCTCAAGCGGGATGCCGGGGTGGCGGGGCGAATACCAGCCAGAAACAAAACCTCAGACGCATAGATATTGCCCACACCCACCACGACGTCGCCCGCCAGCAACACTTGCTTGATGGCCGATTTACGCTTGGACAAGCCCAGATGGAACAGCTTGGGATCAAAGTCCGCACCCAGCGGCTCCATGCCCAGCTTGCCCAACAGCTTTAGGGCCACAGGATCTGCCTCGTGGGTGGCAAAGACCACGGCGCCAAAGCGGCGCGGGTCGTTGAGCCGCAGCACGCCCTGTGAAGTGCGCAACTCGAAATGGTCGTGTTTGCCGGGCTCGGGAGGGTTGAGCATAAAAGACAGGCTGCCGGACATGCCCAGATGCAACAGCAACAGGCCTTGGTCCAGATCGAGTAACAGGTATTTTCCCCGGCGTCGCACCGCCAGGACATGCCGACCAACAAGGCTCTCGGGGCCGCAGCCCAGAGGCCAGCGCAGGGGCTTACCCATGCGCGCCTCCAGAATCTGCGCGCCCGCAATGCGGTCGGCAAAACTGATGCGCGTCACTTCAACTTCTGGCAATTCAGGCATGGTGCGTAGGGCTCTTTCGGGTTGGATTATTATGGTCTGATGTCAAGAATTCACCGTCTCTTTGCCCTGACCCTTGTCGCAGCCTGTATTTGCGGCCCTGGCTTGGCGCAACCCCCTAAAACCGTGGGCCCAGACAACTCCAATCTGGACGGCGAATTGTTTTACGAGATATTGTTAGGGGAAATCGAGTCTACTGCCGGGGATGTCGGATCAGCCTATGCCCTGATGCTCAACGCCGCGCGCAAGAGCAACTCACCTCGGCTATACGAACGGGCTATCGAAATCGCCTACCGAGCGCGCAGCGGCGAAGCGGCGCTGGAAGCGGCCCAGGCATGGGCACGCGCCATGCCGTCGTCGAAAGAGGCCAACCGCTACCAGTTTCAGATTTTGCTGGGCCTGAACAAGATCGCCGAGACGCAAGAGCCGCTCAAGCGCGAATTGGCTGGCCTGGCGTCCCTCGAACGCGTACAGGCTATCAACCTGCTGCCGCGTTATTTCGCCCGCACGACCGACAAGAAGCAGGCCACCACTGTCGTCGAGAAAGTGTTGTTGGCGGACACTGCCACCCGCAGCACGGGCCCCGCCGCATGGGCCGCCATTGGCACCATGCGCCTGCAGGCCGAGGACGTGAATGGCGCACTGGACGCAGCCCGAAAAGGCCTGGCTCTGGACTCCGAATCAGAAGATGTCGCACTACTGGCGATTGCACTGATAAGCCCTAAGACGCCGGAAGCCGAGGCCATGGTTCGCAAATACCTGGCTGGCAAACCCACTCCCGATGTCCGCATGGCCTACGCGCGCAGCTTGCTGAATACGCAGCGTTATGCACAGACGTATGCGCAAATGGAAGTGCTGACCACCGAGAGGCCGGACTATGCAGACGCTTGGCTGCTGCGCGGCTCCCTGGAGCTGCAAGACGGCAAGCTGGCACTCGCTGAGGCCTCGCTCAAAACCTATGTGACCCTCAACCCGCTGCCACCAGAACCCGCCCAAAGCCCGGCGACCATGGGTCGGGGCTTGGTGCAGGCCTACCTGGCGCTGTCCCAGGTAGCAGAACAGGGGCAACGCCTGGATGAAGCCAAGGCCTATTTGGACCACATCGTCAGCCCCAGAGATGCACTGCGGGTGCAGAGGCGCTACGCCGCGATCCTGGCCCGCCAGGGCAAATTGACCGAAGCCCGCGCCGCCATCCGTGATGTGCCGGAAACACAAACATCGGACGCCGTGGACAAGCTCAACGCCGAAGCCCAGTTGCTGCGCGACAGCCATGAATACGCCGCAGCGCACCAACTCTTGCTGGAGGGCAGCGCCCGCTACCCGGATGACACAGAGTTGGTCTACGACCTGGCCATGATGTCCGAAAAGCTGGGCAAGACGGAAGAGATGGAGCAACTGTTGCGCAGGGTGATCCAGGCCAAGCCAGATTACCACCACGCGTACAACGCCCTGGGTTATTCGCTGGCGGATCGCAACATACGCCTGCCGGAAGCGCGCCAGCTCATCACCCAGGCACTGGCATTTGCGCCTGACGACCCTTTCATTGTGGACAGCCTGGCCTGGGTGGAATTCCGCTCTGGCAACACGGCTGAAGCCATTCGTCTGTTGCAAGGCGCATTTCAAGCGCGGCCCGACGCAGAAATTGCGGCCCACTTGGGTGAGGTGTTGTGGAGTGTCGGTCAGAAAGACCAGGCCAGCGCTATCTGGAAAGAAGGCATAGGTCTGAACCCGCAAAGCGAAACCCTGCGCGACACCATGCAGCGCCTGCGTGGCAAGCCGTGAGCGCGCCAGACCACTCCGGCCTGCGCCGGATATTTACAGTAATTTTTGCAACAGCTATAGTTTTTATAGCGGGCTGCGCAAATCCTACGAGGGCTAGAGGCCCATCTGACCAAAATGATTCCTACTGGCAGGGGCGTCTGGCACTCAAGGTGCACAGCACGCCCGAACAAGCCTTTTCAGCAGATTTTGAGCTGCAGGGCAACGCAGAGGCAGGCACCCTGTCGTTTTTCTACCCGTTGGGCAGCACCGCCGCACGCATGCAGTGGAACGCCGCGGGCGCGCAATTGCAAACCACCGGTGCGCCTCAGCGTTTTGAATCACTGGACGCTTTGACGCTGCACACCACCGGTGCCACGCTGCCGGTCGCCAGCCTGTTTGCCTGGCTCAAGGGCAACGAGTCTCCGACGCCTGGATGGCAAGTCGATTTACAAGGCCTGCCCCAAGGCCGCCTCAATGCCCAACGCCTCGCGCCCGAGGTACCGGCCGATCTGAAAATCATTCTCGAACGCTGAGCGCCAGACAATAGCCGCATGCAGTCGCTGTACGACATACCCGCCCCCGCCAAGCTCAACCTGTTCTTGCACATCACCGGTCGCCGTGCAGATGGTTATCACCTGCTGCAGTCGGTGTTCATGCTGATCGACTGGTGCGACACGCTGCATTTCGACGTTCGCGCCGATGGCAAAATAAGCCGTGAAGACCTGACCTGGGTTTTGCCGCAGGACGATCTTGTCGTACGCGCAGCCAAGGCCTTGCAGCTTGCCGCAGGTTGCCCGTTGGGTGCTCACATTGGCATAGCCAAATCGGTCCCTGCGCAAGCGGGTATGGGCGGAGGATCGTCGGATGCAGCATCGACCCTGCTGGCATTGAACCGCCTCTGGAAGCTGAATTTGTCTGTAGAGGCTCTCTCTAAGATTGGCTTGGCCTTGGGCGCTGACGTGCCATTTTTCCTCTGCGGAAGGCACGCGTGGGTCGAAGGTATCGGCGAAAAAATCACACCGCTAGAACTGCCGCCCGCACGTTTTGTTGTGGTCAAACCAGACGCCGGATTGCAGACCCAGCTAATTTTTTCTGATCCGGCGTTGAAGCGTGATTCTGAAACTGCTATAATTTCAGGCTTCGCTGCAAACAGCATTGAGCGTATTTTCAAATACGGTCAAAACGACTTGCAAGCCGTCGCACAGACGCTGTGCCCAGGTGTGAGCCAAGCCCTAGAATGGCTTGAATTGCAGGGTTTGAGTGGTCGGATGACAGGCTCTGGAAGCGCGGTGTTTGCGCATCTGCTGCATGGTGTTGATGAGAATATGGCTAGGCACAGCGCGCCGGACGCGCTGCAAGTCAAGCTCTGCAGTAACTTGGATGTTCACCCCTTGAAGGGTTGGGCAACCAGCGATAGGTTTATGACGGTTTAAATGACGGTCCAAATGACGGTCCAAATGACGGTTTAAGCGAAAGTTTAAGGGTAGGCAGCTTTTAGTTGCCAACCTGTGTAGGGGAGTCGCCAAGTTGGTTAAGGCACTGGATTTTGATTCCAGCATGCGAAGGTTCGAATCCTTCTTCCCCTGCCAAATATGTTGTCCGGGACTGATCCGGTCACAGCAAGCGCAACGTACAGGCACAAACCCAATCTAATCGCTGGAATCCGTATGCAGGCCTCACCACCCCCCGATTTCATGGTTTTCACTGGCAATGCCAATCCTGGCATGGCTGCAGACATTGCGCGCCATCTGGGAATTTCCCTGGGTGCTGCGACCGTCGGCCGTTTCTCGGATGGTGAAGTCACCGTCGAGATCAACCAGAACGTGCGGGCCCGTGACGTGTTTGTGGTCCAAAGCACCTGCGCACCGACCAACGAAAATTTGATGGAATTGCTGATCATGGTCGATGCGCTCAAGCGTGCATCGGCTGAGCGTATCAGCGCAGTGATTCCGTACTTTGGTTACGCGCGGCAAGACCGCCGCCCCCGTTCCAGCCGTGTGCCCATCACGGCCAAGGTGGTTGCCAATATGTTGCAGACCGTGGGCGTGGCCCGCGTGCTGACAATGGACTTGCATGCCGACCAGATCCAGGGATTCTTTGACATCCCTGTCGACAATATTTATGCGTCGCCCGTGTTGTTGGGTGATCTGCGCCAGAAGAATTACGAAGACCTGATAGTGGTCTCGCCCGACGTGGGTGGTGTGGTGCGTGCCCGTGCACTGGCCAAACAATTGAACTGCGACCTGGCCATCATCGACAAACGCCGCCCGCGCGCCAATGTTAGCGAAGTGATGCACGTGATCGGCGAGATCGACGGCCGCAACTGCGTCATCATGGACGACATGATCGACACGGCCGGTACGCTGGTCAAGGCGGCTGAAGTGCTCAAAGAGCGCGGTGCCAAGAAGGTGTATGCGTATTGCACACATCCCATTTTTTCGGGTCCCGCCATCGAGCGCATCGCCAACGGCGGCGCACTCGATGAAGTCGTGGTGACCAACACGATTCCTTTGAGCGCTGCCGCATCGCAGTGCCAAAAAATTCGCCAGCTCACCGTGGCACCGCTGATCGCCGAGACGATCCAGCGCATTGCCAAGGGTGAGTCGGTCATGAGTTTGTTCTCGGATCAAGAGAACCTTTTTTAAGGTTCTTGCACTGCCCCGCAGGGGGTTTTGCTCGGGACAAAAAGCAAGCGCCGCTGCATAGTGCAGCGATCCAGCGCTTTTGTTAAACCGGAGTCACACTGGTCGCGGTGGATTCCTTCAGGAGTAAGTTATGAAATTTGTCGCTTTTGAGCGCGCTAAGCAGGGCACGGGTGCGAGCCGCCGTCTCCGCAATTCGGGTCGCACACCTGGCATCGTTTACGGTGGAACCGGTGAGCCGCTGTTGATCGAACTCGATCACAACGCACTGTGGCACACCATCAAGAAGGAAGCCTTCCATGCATCCGTTCTTGAAATGGAACTGGCTGGCAAGGAAAGCAAGGTTTTGCTGCGTGACGTGCAAATGCACCCCTACAAGCAATTGATCCTGCACATCGACTTCCAACGTGTCGATGCCAACACCAAGATGCATATGAAGGTGCCATTGCACTTCAAGGGCCAAGAAGAATCGTCCGCTTTCAAGGTCGACCACTGTCTGATCAACCACGTGCTCAACGAAATCAATGTGACCTGCCTACCCGCCGATCTGCCCGAGTTCATCGAAGTGGATCTGACTGGTTTGAAGAAGGGCACATCCTTCCACCTGAGCGACGTCAAGTTGCCAACAGGCGTGAAGACGATTGTCAAGGGTCGTGAAAACCCCGTGCTGGTCTCCGTGGTGACGTCTGCTGCTGAAGCGTCTGCCGAAGCGACCGCTGAAGCCGCTGCTGCCGCTCCCGCTGGCAAGGGTGGCAAGGCCGCTCCTGCTGCCAAGACTGCAGCTAAGGCGCCTGCCGCAAAGGCACCTGCTGCCAAGAAGTAATCTGCTGCTCGCGCACTGATTCACACCACAGCGCAAGCTGTTGACGGCCCACTTCGGTGGGCCGTCGTCGTTTTTGCTGCCTATCAAATTTGCTCTACCATCCGTGGCAACACCTTTTTCTTGCATCCCATGATCAAACTGTTTGTCGGCCTGGGCAATCCCGGTCCTGAATACGACGCCACCCGCCACAACGCTGGCTTTTGGTGGATCGACGCCCTGGCGCGCGCGCTCAAGCTCAACCTGGGCATGGACAAGGGCTACCACGGTATGCTGGCCCGCACCACCGTTCACGGGCAAACGGTCTGGTTGTTGCAACCGCAAACATTTATGAACCTTTCGGGCAAATCGGTGGGAGCGTTGGCGCGTTTCTTCAAGATTGCCTCCAACGAAATCCTGGTCGCCCATGACGAACTGGATATTCCCCCCGGTCAGGTCAAGCTGAAATTTGGTGGCAGCCACGCTGGTCACAACGGCCTGCGCGATATCCACGCCCAATTGGGCAGCGGCGACTACTGGCGACTGCGCCTGGGCGTAGGCCATCCTGGCGACAAGGCCGAGGTCGTCAACTGGGTGCTGAAAAAGCCGTCGCTGGACCACCGCATTGCGATTGACCAATGTATTGACCGCTCGCTCAAAGCCCTCCCCGCCTTCCTGGCAGGAGACATGGAAAAGGCCACGCTGCTGGTGCACACCAGCAAACCGCCACGGGCACACACGCCACCAGCCCAACGCCCTACCCCACCCGCTGGTACAGCAGCGTCCACGCCAACGCAGGAACCCCAGGCCACGCCATGAAGCACATCTCCGCATACGCTATCATTTTCATAGCTTCTTACTCAATATCCACGAGGGCTGGCGCCGAAGAAGTCTACCGATGCGGTAGCACCTACAGCCAAAAACCGTGTCCAGATGCCGTAAAGGTCGATGTGCAGGACAGCCGCACCCCGGCGCAAAAAGCCGAGGCCGACGCCAAAACACAGAGAGAAACCGCGCAGGTTCATGCAATAGAAAAGGCACGCCAGAAAGAAGAGGCCCAGCAACGCACCGCCCAAGCCAAACTGGCCGCTGCGGATGCCAAGAAAGCTGCTGCCAGACCGCGTACCAAGGCCAGCGCCCCCACCACCGAGGGTGCTCACGCATCTGCAGGCAAGGGCAAGAAAAAGACCTCCAAAACGAAAAAAGAACCTGAATTTTTCGTCGCCAGCGCAGCGGCAGACAGACCCAAAGCCCCCGCCAAAGGCAAATCCAGCAAATAGCGCCCGAAGCCAACTAAAAAAACACCGCGGACCACAGTGCGGTTTGCATCAACTGACCATAAGGTCCAATGCTTGGTTTATAGTGACCTCTCGCAATCCGCATGAGTCCATCCATGACAGACGCATTTGACAGGGAAGTATTCGAAGGCCAGGAGCTGGTTTTCCGTTGGGGTGACCCCGGGGATTCCGCCTATGTCATCGAAGAAGGCTGCGTAGAGGTTCTGAGCGGCCAAGGCCCAGAACAACGGCGCATTGCCATCCTGACCGAAGGCGCCATGTTTGGCGAGGTCGCGTTGCTGGACCGCCAGCCCCGCACCGCATCCGTCCGCACCCTGGTTCCGACACGCTTGATACGCATCGACCGCAGCCATGTTGAAGAGCTACTACTGCGCTCCGATTCTGTTATCCAATACCTGATGCATCTGCTGTTGACCCGCTTTCGCAGCACACACGATGCTGCCGGGCTGGAGCAACAACGCTTGGCCGCCGCCGGTGGAAACGGTGACACCACAACGGTGGCCGATAGCGCAGTTGACATGCACAAAGCCGCAGTGCGCACCTTGTCACTGGCGCAAGACCTGTCCGACGCGATTGACCGCCAGCAGCTCGAACTGTTCTACCAACCGTTGATTGCCTTTGACGGACTGACCGTGGTCGGGTTTGAGGCGCTGCTCCGCTGGCACCACCCCAGCCTGGGTTTGATAAGCCCGGCCGAATTTATTCCGCTGGCCGAGAAAACCGGCCTGATCCACCGCATCGGCCAGTGGGTGCTGCAACGCGCCATCTCCGATTGGGCCGAGCTACGCCCCTTCTGTGTGGCCAATGACCGGCATAAGCCGTTCATGAGCATCAACCTGTCGGCACCCGAACTGGCTGGCGGCGAGATTGTGGCAGCGGTGCAGGCCTGCCTGGCCCAGCACAGCATGGCCCCGGAGGAGCTGCGCATTGAGTTGACCGAAACCATCATCATCCAGAACATGGACGACGTGGCCGCCTCACTGCACAGGCTGCGCGCTTTAGGTATTGGTATTGCGCTGGACGATTTTGGTACGGGTTATGCCGGCCTGGACTATTTGCAGTCCCTGCCCTTTACCTGCCTGAAAATTGACAAAACCTTTGTGCAGCAGGTGGGCCAATCGGAGCGCAGCCTGCACATCATCAAGGCTGCGCTGGAGTTGGCCCGATCGATCGGCCTGAGTACGATTGCCGAAGGCATTGAGGACGCGGAGATCGGCGCCCAGTTGAGCGCACTGGGCTGCAGCCATGCGCAGGGATACCACTACGGCAAACCCATGCCCAAGCTACAGATGGGTGTCTGGGCCATTCAGCACCGGGCCGCGCAAGCCACTTACTTGGTGGCCTCTAAACCTTAGTCGTATCGGGCACGGCAGCGCTCAGTTGTAAGCGCCGGTACTTTGCCCACAGGGTTTCCTTGTCTTCTACAAATTCCGGATTGACCGGAATGCAGGAAACCGGGCACACCTGGACACACTGTGGCTCGTCAAAGTGGCCTGCACATTCCGTGCATTTGTGCGGGTTGATCTCGTAAATCTCGACACCCATGTAAATGGCATCGTTGGGGCATTCGGGTTCGCAGACGTCGCAGTTGATGCATTCGTCGGTAATGAGCAGAGCCATGCTGAAACTTTAGACTTCGTCCGGTTTGACGATAAGCACCGGAATGGCGCTGGCATGCAATACCTCGTTGGACACCGAGCCCAGCATCGCACTGCGTGTCGCACTGTTGCCACGCGCGCCCATGACGATCAGATCACAGGCAAAACGCTCGGCAATGTCGACAATGGTGTGGGCCGGGTCGCCCTTGGCCACTTCACATTCATACTCTACGCCAGCCGCATTCAGCAACTCCTGAGCCGACAGCAGCGTGTGCTTGCCCGCTTCTTCGGCTACGCGGTTGATGACCTCGGGATCATGGGCAACCAACAACTCGTACAGCGACGCGGGCTCCTGCACATTGGCCAGCACCGCCTCGCCCCGCAGGCCCGCCAGCAGCATGCGAATAGCGAAGCGCACGGCCTCCAAAGACAACTCCGAACCATCCACGGGCAGCAAGATTTTCATGACATTCCTAGTTTTTGCATCAGCCGCGCATGCACGGCCGGCGCCACAAACTGCGCCACGTCGCCCTTGAGCGTTGCGATCTCACGCACCAGCGTACTGGAAATATGCTGGTAGCGCGCATCCGGCGTCAGAAACACCGTCTCCACATCAGGGGCTAAGGCGCGATTCATGCCCGCAAGCTGGTTTTCAAAATCAAAGTCGGTCACCGAGCGTACGCCGCGCAACATGGCTTTCGCGCCGCGGTCCACGGCAAAGTCGCGCACCAGACCGGTAAACGATTCCACCTGCACATTAGGATACGCCTTGACCACTTCGCGCACCGCATCCAGCCGCTCTTCCAGGCTGAACAGCGTCTTCTTGTGGTGGGCTTGCGCCACCGCGACGATGACCGTGCCGAACAGCCCTGCGGCGCGGCGGATCAGGTCCTGGTGGCCCAGGGTGATGGGGTCAAAGGTGCCAGGGTAGACGGCAATCACGGGTTTTTGCATGGGAACTCCGGGAGCACTAAAGCCGAGCTACAGAGGCAATGATGCGGCGTTGGCCTCTACTGGCGTAGCGGCCGGTATGGCGGCCGCCCGCAACACATGGGCATGCACGGCACCGGCCTTCAGGTGGCGGTACACCACTAGGCCCAGCGGCTGCAGCACGGCATCGGTCCAGGCCTTGGGTGCTTCCAGGTAAATGGAGCCATTCACCGCCAGCGCACGGGCCGCGGCCGCCAGGGCAGGCTCGTACAGCTCACCATCAAACGGTGGGTCCAGAAAAATCACGTTGTAACTGGCGGGGGCCAGCTGGCGCAGCGCAGCAACACCCTCGCCCCGCACAATCTGAAACTTCTGCGGGGCAGCAGGCTCAGGCAGCTCCAGCGCCAGCAACTGGGTCTGCACGCGCTGCAGTTGCACCACCAGGGCGCCATCGTGTTCTACCAGCAGCACCTCGGCTGCACCGCGGGATGCTGCTTCAAAGCCCAGCGCACCGGTGCCGGCGAAGGCATCCACACAGCGCAGGCCATGCATGTCCTGGCCCAGCCAGTTGAACAGTGTTTCGCGCACACGATCGGGCGTGGGGCGCAAGCCGGGGCGGTCGGCTACTTTGAGTTTGATGCGTTTCCAGTGGCCACCAATCAGGCGGATTTCGCCCGAGGGGCGCTTGTGCACGGGGGTGCGGGCGGGCTTCTTGCCCGACGCCTTGGCAGCGCCAGTGGCGTTTTTGGAGGGGGACTTGCTGGGTTTCTTCATGTGCCAAGCTTAACGGACTGCAGGGGTACCACCACGGTGTCAATCTCCTGGCTGATGGCGAGCCGCGTTAACCAGGGCCCCACATCCTGGATCTGCAGGGGTTTGGAGTACAAATAGCCTTGCAATTCGCTACAGCCTGCGTCCCGCGCCGTCGCCGCCTGGGCCAGCGTTTCCACGCCCTCGGCCACAACGTGCAGGTGCAGCGCCTCGGCCAGTTGGCAGATGGCGCGCACCACAGCCACCGCGTCGGGCGACGGCAACGGGTCGATCAGCCCCCGGTCGATCTTGACCGTGTGCAGGCGCAGACTGCGCAGCATGTTCAGCGACGAAAAACCGGTACCAAAATCGTCCATGGCCACATGCACACCCATGGCACGCAACTGCTCCACCTGGGCTGTGGTCTGCTCCAGGTTTTGCATGGCTGAGCTCTCGGTAATCTCCAGCGTCAGCCAGCGCGCCTCCACGCCGCACGATTGCAGCGTGCTGGCCACCAACTGCGGAAAGCGAGGGTCCAGCATTTGCAATGGCGACACATTCACCGCCACCGGCACGCAGTGTGTGAACTGGGTCTGCCACTGCGCAATCTGCTGGCAGGCCTGCTTCAACAGAGCCGTGCCCAACACACCAATCAAGCCGGTGCGTTCGGCTGCCGCAATGAATTCAATGGGGTTCACACTGCCAACTGTAGGGCGGTTCCAGCGGGCCAGGGCCTCCAGGCTGGTCAAGCGGCCGGTGCGGGCATCCACTTTAGGCTGATAGACCAGGTGAAACTCGGCGCGCTCGATACCGGCGCGCAGAGCCTGCTCTTGCTCCAGCGCGTTGCTGGAGCCCCGCTCGAAAGCCTTTTCGGCCAGCATGTGTGAGGTGCCGGGCGTGCGCTTGGCAACATGCATGGCCGCATTGGCAGCACGTAACAGCGAGTCTGCATCACGCGCGCTATTGGGGTACAACGCAATGCCCAGCGATGCATCCAGAAAAAATTCCTGGCCCGCCACCAACAGGGGCTTGGCCAGCAACTGCCGCACGCGGGTGACCATGTCCACCGCCGTATCGCCATTACCTGTGGATGCCGTCACCAGCGCAAATTCATCACCAGCCAGGCGCATCACCTCACATTCGGCATCCATAGTCGTGCGTAACGCCTGCCCCATGGTCCGCAACACATCATCCCCCATGGAATGGCCATGCGCTTCGTTGAACAGCTTGAAGCGGTCGATGTTCATTAGTACCAATACGAAACGCTGTAGCGGCTCCAGTGGCATGCAGCGTTTGCGCAGGCTCTCGATCAATGCGGTGCGGTTCGGTAAACCCGTGAGTTCGTCATGCAGAGCCTGGTGGATCAAGGCCTGGGTGGCTTCGTGGCGGGCCGTGTCGTCTGTGATCAACACCTGCACGGCGGGCGTGCCGTCCCACTCAGTGCAAAAGTAGTGGAAGCTCAACCACATGGGTGTGCCGTCGGCGCGGTGGCGCAGGGCTCCGTAACCCGCGTCTTCTTGCAGCCCGCTCTGGATGCGGCGCAAAATTTCTCCGACCCTGGCCCGCTCCGCCTTGGGTATGGTTTTGGCAACGGTAGCCACGCGCAACTCGGCCAGGCTGCGCACGCCATAGATCGCCAGAACAGCAGGGTTCGCATACACGATGCTGGCGTCACCCAGGCTGATCATGATGCCCTGGTGCGATCGCTCGGCCAAGCGCTCAAAACGGCTTTGCAATTTGCGCGTAGCCAGCGTACCGCGATCCAACGCGGCATATAACAAAACCAGCCCCAGGGTGATGCGCAGCAGTGCCCCCAGCGTGGCCAGCAGTTCCGCACCTGCGTCCTGGTAGGCCACGTAAATGAACTGGATGAGGCCCAACGCGACCAACAGCGGCCCGACCAGTTTTTCGGAGCTGTACCGGTTTGTATTGGCGTTCCACAACCAGTAGCTGCAGACTAACCCCAATACCGTGTTGATGGTGGCCATGCTGGCCTGGCCGACGCGGGGGCCGCCCAAAAAAACAGCTGCGGCGTTGACCAGCGACAGCACCAACACACTCACCCACATGGACTTGGGTGGCAGGGTTCGGTGGGCTAAATGCGCAGCGCCGACCAGCAGCAAGGTGGAATAGCCGCCAGCCACCACCGCCAGCGCGAAATTACCCAGGGTTTCGCCGGACGGCCCGCCATGCACCTTGAGCCAATAGGTCAACGGCACCAGCAACTGCACCAGGTTTGCCCAGCCTATGTAGCGGGTAAAGCTCTGTGTACGGTCACGCCGCCACACCAGCACCAGTGCACAACCCATGATAAGGCTGACAGCGGCGTTGATGATCAGGACAAAGTGCATCGTGGCGAGACCTTGGAACAAGTTGTTACATTGTGCGACTTGCCCGGCTGCTTATACCGACTCAATCGCACGGGGATACCCTAATCGTGCGGAATTCATTCGTTCCCTCCAAGCAATACGGTGATCATGCGGTCTGGCTGCAGTTTGCGGGCGAATGCTGCGCGTAAGTCCGCGGTACTCAAGCGCTGCACCTGCTGGGTCCAGGTATTCAGATAGTCCAGCGGGAGGCTATTCCAGGCGATGCCGGCCACGTTTTCCAGCAGCTTCTGGTTGCCGTCCAGCAGCAGCGGGAAGCCGCCTATCAGGTGGTCCTTTGCGGCCTGCAGTTCGGCCTCGGTAGGGCCGTCTTTCACGAACGTGGTCAATACCTCACGCGCCACCTGAAGGGCCTGGCTGGCTTGGTCCGGGCGGGTCTGCAAGCTGATGACGAAGGCCCCAGCGTGCAGGCCCGGCGCAAACTGGCTGTCCACGCTGTAGCTCAGGCCACGCTGTTCCCGCACCGCCTGGGTCAGGCGCGACGTAAAACCACCGCCACCCAGGATGTGGTTGCCCACCAGCAGCGCGAAGTGGTCCGGGTCACTGCGGGCATAACCGGGCTGGCCGATCAGCAGGTGGGCCTGAGCGGATACGAAGGCCACGGTTTTTTCTTGTGCCGACTGCAGCGGCTGTACCTCGGCAACCGCTGGCAGCGCGAAGCAGCCACCGCTGGGCAGACGCGCCAATAGCCGGGTCACCAGCGCGTCCGTCTGGGCCTGGTTCAGCGCGCCGACCACACTCACCTTGGCATAACAGGGCCGCAGCGTGCGGGCATGCAAGACGGCCATGTCTTGCACGCTGATGCGTTTGAGCGATGCCTCGGTCAGCTCGGCGCCATAGGGGTGGCTACCGTATACAGCGCGGTTGAATGCACGCGCGGCCTGCGTCGCGGGGCGGGTGTCCGACTCACGTAGCGCCGCTATCCATTTCACGCGATCGCGTTGCCAGATGGCTGCGGGGAAAGCGGGCTCAGCCAACTGGCGCGCCGCCAACGCCACCGCCTTGGCCAGCAGTTCGGGGTCGGTCAACGAACGCAGAGAGACACTGAGGCGGTCCGCACCAACGCCGGCCGAGAATGCGGCACCCAGGTCGGCCCAGGCTTCGCCCAGAGCGTTTTCATCCAACGCCTTGTCGCGCCCACTGGCCCGCACACCGTCCGCCAAAGACCCCGCCATCAGGCTGGCCAGCCCCGCCTTGCCCACCGGGTCGCGGCGGCTACCCGCATCAAACTCCAGGCGCACATCGACCATGGGAATGGCCGGGCTTTGCACCAAAAAAACCTGCGCACCTGAAGGCTGTGTCCAATGGTCTATGGGTATGCCCGCGACGGCAGAGCTTGAGAGAAATAGGCCGATAGCCCTCGCAAACATTGCGCGAGTAGCTATTTTTTTGATAGCAAACATCATATCTCTCTAATGCCGGGAACCGGCCACGGGCTGGCGCGGCGTGCGGTTTTTGTCTATGGGCTGTGGCAGCAGCGTGGCCACCGTCAGGGCGTCGTCTCCAAAGTAGCGTGCGGCCACGGTCTGCACCTGGGCGGCGGTGACGGTACGCAGGCGTGCGATCAAGCGTTCATCGCTGTCCAGGCCAAAGCCCTGGATCCAGTTCTGGCCCAGCGACTGGGCCTGGTTGAAGACGCTGTCGCGCTTGTAGACCTCACCAGCCATCCACTGCACCTTGACCCGCCGCAACTCCGCCGCGTTGACACCCTCGCGCGCCACGCGGGCCAGCTCCGCGCGCAAGGCCCGCTCCACCTGGGCACTGGTCTTGCCGGGGGACGGCACGCCAAATACCGTGAACAGTTGCGGGCCGCGCCCGGCCAGCCCATAGCTGGCGCCCGCGTTGTCTGCCACATGGCCTTGGGCCTGCGTCAGCGCGCGCTCCAGGCGGGCGCCGTCGTAACCAGACAGCAGCGCGGCCAGCACCGTCAGCGCTAGCGCGTCTTCGTCTGCGCCAGTGCCGCCAGGCGATGCGCCCTCGCCCGCCAGCCCAGCAGGGCTCAAGGCCGGCACCTTGAAGGCCAGGGCCACATAGGCTTGCTCGGCCGGGGCCTTGAAATCCAGGCGGCGAATGCCGGCCTGCGTCGGCTCGTCGCGCGGCTTGCGGGTGGGCACGGGGCGCTGGGGGATGCTGCCGTAGGTTTGCTCCGCCCAGGTGCGGACCTGGGTCGCGTCCACATCACCCGCAACGATGACCACGGCGTTGGCCGGTGTGTACCAGCGCTGGTAAAAGGCGCGCGCATCTACGGCCGTCATCGCGTCCAGATCACTCATCCAGCCCACGGTCGGGCGGCGGTAGGGATGGGCCAGGTAGATGGTGGCCTCCATGGCCTCCTCCAGGCGGGCATGGGGTTCATCTTCTGTGCGCAGGCGGCGCTCTTCCTTGACGACTTCCAGCTCCTTGGCGAACACGGCGTCGCTCCATTGGGTGTTGGCAAAGCGGTCGGCCTCCAGCTTCATCATCTGTTCCAGCCGGTTGGCTGGAATCTGCTGGTAGAAGCCGGTGTAATCCCTGCTGGTGAAGGCGTTTTCCACGCCACCCAGCGCCGCAACCCGGCGTGAAAATTCACCCTCAGGCACCGTGGGTGTGCCCTTGAACAGCATGTGCTCCAGCACGTGGGCCACGCCAGTCGTGCCATCCACCTCGTCCATGGAGCCCACACGCACCCACACCATGTTGACGGCAGTGGGCGCACGGTGGTCGGTCTTGACGATCAGGGTCATGCCGTTTTGCAGCGTGAATTGCTGCACGTCGGCTGCGGATGTATCTGCTGTGGGCACTGCGATGGGTGCAGGTGCGGCCGCCCAAGAGGGATTGATACACCACAGGCCTAGCGCCAATAGCAGAGGTACAACGGGGAACATGGATGGTCGGTGGAGGGTGCGCAAAGGGGAATCCATGGGTCGTAAGGCACGTGTGGGGAGGTGTTTCATAGAATGCCTCATTCTAAGAACCCCGCACATGTTCAGTTTTTTCAAAAAGAAACCCCCTACTCCCCCGGCCCCAACCCCTGTTGTGGAACCGACTGCGCCATTTTCTGCACCTCCTGGAGGCCCCGCCCCAGCACCCAGCCCACGCCCCGGCTTTACCGCTCCCCCGACAGGGGGTTCGCTGATCGGCAGTGCGCTGGTCATTCCCATCGACATCCCCGAGCCGGGTGCCCCCCCGCCTGAGCGGCAAAAGTGGGTCGACAAGCTCAAGGCCAGCCTGGGCAAGACGGCGGGCAGCATCTCCACCGTGTTCGGCGGCTCGCTGATCGACGAGGCCTTGTACGAGAAGCTGGAAGACGCGCTGCTGATGGCCGACGCTGGCGTGCCCGCCACAGAGTTTTTGATTGCCGAGCTGCGCCGCAAGGTCAACGACAGCGGTGTGACCCACCCCATCGCGCTGAAGAACATCCTGATCGCCACGCTGACCGATTTGCTGCAGCCGCTGCAAAAGCCGCTGGTCATTGGCGAGCACAAGCCCACCGTCATCATGGTGGCGGGTGTCAATGGTGCAGGCAAGACCACATCCATCGGCAAGCTGACGCGGCATTTGTCCGAGCATGGTGCCAGTGTGCTGTTGGCCGCGGCGGACACTTTCCGTGCCGCGGCGCGCGAGCAGCTCAGTGTGTGGGCCGACCGCAACCTGGTGGAGATCGTCAGCCAGGAGGGCGGCGACCCAGCAGCCGTCAGTTTCGATGCCGTCAGCGCCGGCAAGGCGCGGGGCAAGGATGTGGTGCTGATCGACACCGCCGGGCGCCTGCCCACGCAATTGCATTTGATGGAAGAGCTGAAGAAGATCAAGCGTGTGATCCAGAAGGCCGACGGCACGGCTCCGCACGAAGTGTTGCTGGTCATAGACGGCAATACGGGCCAGAACGCGCTGACCCAGGTGCGCGCGTTTGACGACGCGCTGACGCTGACCGGGCTGATCATCACCAAGTTGGACGGCACGGCCAAGGGCGGCGTGATTGCGGCCATCGCGCGTGAGCGGCCTGTTCCGGTTTACTTCATTGGTGTCGGTGAAAAGCTGGAGGAGTTGGAGACGTTCAACGCGCGGGAGTTTGCGCAGGCACTGCTGGGGTAGTCTCCTACGCTTCGAAGAGGCACGGATTCCAGTTACCGCCCACCGCAGAGCGACGCAAGCGGCCTTTGTTCCCCGATCGGGACAACCCACGCAACGCCGCATCTGTCGGGTAGTGGGTTTTGCGCAGGTAAAGGAGGAGGCCATGCGTGCATGGCCGGGGGACACGGAGCAAAACCCGCTACCCGACAGATACGCAACAGAGCCACCTTCGCATTGCGGCTATCCTTCGCACACAAAAAGGAGACCGTGGTGAAAAAAATCTTAGCTACTTTGGCCGTCCTGCTGCTGGTCGCAGTAGCCTATCTTTTGCTGTGGCCAGTGCCCATTACACCGGTCGTCTTTAACCTGCAGCCAGCCCCCGGCTATGTGGGCCCGCACGCCGCCAATACCAAGCTGGCCAACCTTCAGATCATCGATCTCCATGGGGAGGTAGGCCCCGAACACATCGCCATTGGCCCCGACGGCAAGCTCTACACCACGGTGGCCAGCGGCAATATTTTGCGCATGAACGCCGATGGGTCGGCGCAAGAGGTGTTTGCCAATACGGGCGGCCGGGTGCTGGGTTTTGATTTCGATGCGCAGGGCAATCTGATTGCCGCTGATGGCTACAAAGGCCTGCTATCCATCGCACAAGACCGCAAGATCACCGTGCTGGCCGATGCCGTGAATGGCCAGCCCCTGCTGTATGCCGATGCCGTGGTCGTAGCCAAGAGCGGCAAGCTGTATTTCAGCGATGCATCCGCGCACTTCGGCCCCAAGGACTGGGGCGGCACGTTTGAGGCCAGCGTGCTGGACATCATTGAAGGCGCCTCCACTGGCCGCATTCTGGAATACGACCCCGCCACCAAGGCCACGCGTGTGGTGGCCCAAGGGTTCAGTTTTGCGAACGGCGTGGCGCTGAGCGCGGATGAGCAGTCCCTGTTGGTCAACGAGACGGGCAAGTTTCGCGTCTGGAAGATCGCCGTCACGGCCAGCAAGCTCGACATCGCGCAACCCAACCCGCTGGCCAGCGTGCTGCTGGACAACCTGCCCGGCTACCCCGACAACCTGATGCGTGGGCTGGACGGCAAGATCTGGCTGGGCCTGGCCAAGCCGCGCAACCCTACCGCCGACAACATGGCCGACAAGCCCTGGCTGCGCCGCCTGACGTTGCGTCTGCCGCGCGCGCTGTGGCCGGTGCCCAAATCCTATGGCCACGTGATGGCGTTTACCGAAGACGGCAAGATAGTTGCCGACCTGCAAGACCCCACCGGCGCCTACCCTGAGACGACCGCTATCACCGAAACCCGGGACCGGCTCTACGTGCAAAGCCTGCACGCCCACGGCTTGGGCTGGTTGCCCAAGCAGTAGCAGAACATTCCACCATGCATACAACCCCACCCTCCCGCAGAATGTTTATCGTGACCACCGCAGCGGCGGGCATTGCCGTGGCCTCCACGTCGGCCTGCCAAAAGGCATCTGCGAGCGACCGCCAACTGGCCTTTGCATCATTCAGCGATGCCCAGCGCGAGCTGGATCGCCTGGGCAAAGCGGCCGCCCTGGCAACAACCGCGCACTGGTCCTGGGCCCAGACACTGGCCCACTGCGCGCAGAGCATCGAGTTCTCGCTGAGCGGATTTCCCGGCCCGAAGTCCCCGCTGTTCCAGAACACGGCGGGCGCGGTGGCCTTTCAGGTGTTCTCCTGGCGCGGGCGCATGAGCCACGACCTGGCAGAACCCATTCCGGGCGCACCGCCGCTGGACACCAGCAACGACGCCGCCCTGGCCATGGAGCGCTTACAGAAATCCATTGCAAATTTCCGCAAACGCACAGAGCCCCTGCACCCCCACTTTGCCTACGGAGCACTGAACAAGCCGTCCTACGAGCGTGCCCACGCCATGCACCTGGCCAACCACCTCTCAGGCTTCGATATCAAAGCCTGAGCAACCGTACCCTAAGCGCCACCGTCGCTTGGGTATCCGTTGTGTTTTAGTTTTGTAAAGACGTGCCGACAGATAAAGGAAATCCACCATTTAATAGGCACAGTGGCGTGACGACATCCCTCTTACTCCAACGGCCGAGGACCCAGCTCCAACTGCTGCAGTGGAGCCAGCAACTGCAAAAGGTACGTTTCAACGAAATCGCGGCATTGCGCTTTTTATCCAATGCCCTGGTTTCCCTGCGGTACGCCAAGACCGACGCGCTGCGTCCCATAGGCCGTTACCTGATGGCGCATGAAGGCATCTACGCGCTGTGCCTGGGCACCGTCTACATGCACGGCTTGCTGCCACGCGAACAAGAGGGCAGCCGGGCATGGCCATACAGCTCGCATTTGAGCTGCTGGACTGACCATCCACGACCTGCACCAGATGCTGCAAGCCAACCGCCACCTGGAAGAGATCGCCGGTCTGGCCCATGCCCCGCTGACCGTGCAGACGGTCAAGGACCTGGTCGCTCTGGGGGACCGGGCGCTGGAACAGGCCCGCCCCAAGGGAAAACGCGCCCACGCCGCCTTCATGGACAATGGAGGGTTACGCAACCGAATCGTCCACGCCATGACTGCACTCCTTCCTCGCATCGAACTCGAATCCGCCCCCAACCCCACGGCCGCCGTCATCTGGCTGCACGGCCTGGGCGCCGATGGCAATGACTTCGCCGGCCTGGTGCCCGAGCTGGATCTGGACGACTGCCCGCCCATCCGCTTTGTGTTCCCCCACGCGCCCAGCATCCCCGTCACGCTGAACGGCGGGTATGTGATGCCGGCCTGGTACGACATCCTCGGCCTGAACCTGGTGGATCGCCAGGACGCGCCCGGCATCCAGAAATCCGAACAAGCCATCACCGCCCTGATTGCCAACGAAGTGGCACGTGGCATTCCGCATGCGCGCATCGTGCTGGCCGGTTTCAGCCAGGGCTGCGCGATGGCGCTGCATACCGGCCTGCGCTTGCCACAGCGCATCGCCGGCATCATGGCCTTGTCCGGATACCTGCCGCTGGCCGACCGCTTTGCCAGCGAACGCCAGCAGGCCAATGCCCATACCCCCGTCTTCATGGCCCACGGCACACAGGACCCGGTCGTGGTGCTGGCGCGTGGCGAAGACTCGCGCAAGGCACTGGAGGCCCTTGGCCACCCGGTGCAATGGCACACCTACCCCATGCAGCACGCCGTGCACCCGCGCGAGATCGCCGATATTTCCGCTTTCCTGAAGCAAGTGTTAGGGGCGTCTGCAGGTGCCCAATAAGCCGACCGGACTGACACTGGGCATTGACTTCGGCACCTCCAATTCAGCCGCCGCGCTGATCGGTGCGGATGGCCAGATGCACACCATGGCGCTGGACGGCACGCGGGCCGAGATGCCCACCGCACTGTTCTTCGCCAGCGAAACCCACACCGTGCTCTATGGCTCCGAGGCCATGCAGGCCTATCTCAACGGCACTGAAGGCCGCCTGCTGCGCTCGCTGAAAAGCCTGCTGGGCAGCCGCCTGATGGAGGAGTACACCGCCGTCAATGGCCAGAGCATCCAATTTTTCGACATCGTCGTGCTGTTCTTCAAGGAACTCAAACGCCGCTGCGAGGCGCAACTGGGCCAGCCGCTGACCCGCGCCATGCTGGGCCGGCCTGTGCATTTTGTCGACGACAGCCCCGAGCGCGACGCGCTGGCGCAAGAAACCCTGGGCCGCGCCGCCCGCGAGGCCGGTTTCACCGACATCGCCTTCCAGCTGGAACCGATTGCCGCTGCGCTGGATTACGAGCAGCGTGTGGACCGTGAAACCACAGCCCTGGTCGTCGACATCGGCGGCGGCACGTCCGACTTCACCGTCATCCGCCTGAACCCCGCGCGCAGCCAGATCGGCGACCGCACGGCCGACATCCTGGCCACCACCGGTGTGCACATCGGCGGTACCGACTTCGACCGCCTGCTGGACTTGTCCACCGTGATGCCGCTGTTGGGCTACAAACACATCGGCACCGGCGGGCGACCCGTGCCCAATAGCGTGTTTTTCGATCTGACCACCTGGCACCTGATTCACCAGGCTTACAGCCGCAAGGCCATGCACTTCGCCAAGGAGTTGTGGACCGATTACACCGACCAGACCCTGCACGCCCGGCTGATGGATGCGCTGGAAGGCCAACACGGCCACCGCATGCTGGCGGGGGTGGAGACCGCCAAGATTGCGTGCTCTATCTCCGGCAAAGAGGCGCTGGTGGACCTGGACTTTCTAGGCCACGGCCCATCCGAACACCTGGGCGCCACCATCAGCGCGCCCGCCATGGCCGAGACGCTGCAGCAGGCGCTTACCCAGGTGGTGGAATGCGCCCAGCTCTGCGTGCAGCGCTCAGGTTTGAGCGGCGTGGACGCCGTCTACCTGACCGGTGGATCGTCCGCCCTGCGCCCGTTGATCGCCGCCCTGCGCGCAGCGATGCCCGACGCAACGCTGGTGGAAGGCAACCGATTTGGTGGCGTGGCAGCGGGCTTGGCGGTTGCGGGGGCTGCGCTGGCCGGGTGATGCGTTGATGCAGTTGCTACTATTACAATAGCGGCCTATGCATATTCCACGAGGGCTAGAGGCTATTTTTTCTAAAATATCTCGGGAAATGGTCTTATAAAACCCAATTTGGGTATAAATTCACCCGCCATGGCCATTCATGCCCCTCCTCCGCACTGGTCCACCTTGCCCAACGCGCCTGCGCCCGGTGCGGCACTGCTGTGCGACAAAAACGCCCTGCCAGACGGCCAGGCCACGCTCTGGGAGCTGGACACCGGCGGCGGGCCCAACCAGCCGTTCAAATTGCTGCTGTTGCGCGACGGTGAGCAAGTCACCGCCTTCGCCAACCGCTGCGCCCACTTTGGGGTGCCGTTGGCAGCCAAACAGCATCAATTGATCTTCACACCGCTGACCAGCCTCACCTGCAACGTGCACTACGCCCGCTACCGTTGGGCAAACGGGGTCTGTGACGAGGGAGAGTGCATCGGTGAGTCGCTGATACCCATTGCGCTGCACACATCCGACACCGGCGCACTCAGCATTGCCACACCAGCCGGGTAATATCAGGGGCCGCAGCCGCTGCGGTACGGCGGCGGTACGGTAGCCGTGCCATTTGACCCGACCACGACCCCAAGCGCCAGACCAAGACCATACCAGCCCTTTCCCTCAGGACGGTCTCCCGCTCTTGGGTACCCGCACCAGCTCTGTGCGCTGCATGCACGCTGTTTTCTGCGCAAAACCGTCCTAGGGTAAATATATACAAAAATACTTGAAAAAATCCCATTACTGGTATTAAATTGGTATGTTAAGATCCTGCAACGATCAATCCGCACCCTCTCGGTGCGCCAAAGCAAGTCCAAAAAAGTCATGATTGCGTATTTGTTGGGTGTAGACGGTGGTGGCACCGGTACCCGCGTCCTGTTGGCTACCCGCAATGGTGCCGTCCTGGCCCAGGCGAGCGCTGGGCCGTCCGCCTTGGGGCAAGGGGTGGCCGCGGCGTGGCAGCAAATCCTGACGGCGGTGCACCACGCGTTTTCGCTGGCTGGCCTGGCGGTTCCCCCTTTGTCACAGTGTGCTTTGGGGGCCGGTCTGTCGGGCGTGCACCACCAGCCCTGGTGTGACCAGTTTGTCGCCCTGAACCCGGGCTTTGCCCACCTCGCGGTTGAAAACGATGCCTACATCGCGCTGCTGGCCGCCCACCACGGCCAACCCGGCGCCATGGTGGCCGCAGGTACTGGCAGCGTGGGCGAGGCCTTGTACGCCGACGGCACGCGCCACCAGGTCAGCGGTTGGGGCTTCCCGGTGGGTGACGAGGGCAGCGGCGCCTGGCTGGGCCTGCGGGCCATGTCCCACGCCCAGGAAGTGCTGGACCGCCGCCTGCCTGGTGCAAGCCTGGCCCGCGCCGTCCACGCCAAATGCGGCAGCAACCGCGATGCCCTGCAGCAGTGGTGCGCCAAGGCCGGCCAAAACGAGTATGCCCAACTGGCGCTGACCGTTTTTGAATCTGCCGCCAGCGACCCCGCAGCGGAGGCACTGCTGGTGGAAGCCGCAGCAGCCATCGAACGCATGGCCCATGCACTCGACCCCCAAGCCGCACTGCCACTCGCCATCTGCGGCAGCGTGGGCCGCCAACTTTTCCCCCGTTTGGCGAGCACTACCCGCGCACGCGCCATCGCATCACCGCAGGACGCCGTACACGGTGCCCTGACGCTTGTTCACCAATCCTTGGAACCGACACCATGACATCAGGCGAAGTTCTCATCACCTTCGAGCCGGATCCGCGGGACAGCTCACCGATCTACATGCAACTGGCCCGCAAGCTGGCCCAGTTGATACGCGAAGGCCGCTACAAACCTGAAGAGGCTTTGCCGTCCGAGCGTCTGCTGGCCGATACGCTGAACGTGTCGCGTGTCACGGCCCGCTCGGCGATTGACCAACTGGTCTCGCAGGGCATGATCGTGCGCCGCCGCGGCTCGGGCAACTACATCGCGCCGATGCTGGAGCAGCCGCTGTCGCAACTGACCAGCTTCTCCGAAGAATTGCTGCGCCGCGGCTACACGCCGTCGTCACGCTGGCTGGAGCGCAAGATCGATGTAGCCATGACCGACGAGCAACTGTCGCTGGGCCTGTCCACCGGCGCCAAGGTGGTGCGGCTGGAGCGGCTGCGCCTGGCCGACAACGTCATCATGGCGTACGAGGTCAGCGTGCTGCCCCAGTCCATCATTGCCGACCCCATGCTGGTCGGCAACTCGTTGTACGAATATTTAGACAGCGTGCAGCAAACACCGGTGCGCGCGCTGCAGCACATCCGCGCGCTGAATGCCCAGCCCCGGCTGGCCGAACAGTTGGGCATACCCGACCGCCAGGCCGTGTTGTTCATCACGCGCATTGGTTACCTGGAATCGGGCCAGGCCGTGGAGTTGACCCACTCCTACTGCCGCAGCGATTACTACGACTTTGTCGCCGAAATGAGGCGCGAACGATGAGCGCAGTTGTCGTCGGCAATATCCTGACACCGTCCGGTTTCGTCCACGGGTCCGTCACCTTCACACCCGAGGGGCGCATTGCGCGCATCCAGGGCAAGGCGATCAGCGAAGAAGCCGCCCGCGCGTCCAATGATCCGCTGGTGTTGCCCGGTTTCATCGACCTGCACGTGCACGGTGCCGGTGGCCGCGACATCATGGAAGGCGGCGACGCCGCGGTGCGCGTCAGCCAGGTCCACGCGCAGCATGGCACCACGTCGATGCTGGCAACAACGATGACCGCGCCGATGGAAGACCTGGTGTCCGCCATGCAGGCCCTGACCGGCGTTTGCCAGACCCGCGCACCCGGTGGTGCCCGCGTACTGGGTGTGCACCTGGAAGGCCCCTACATCAACGACGGCAAGCTCGGTGCGCAGCCCGACTTTGCGCGCCCGGTGGCGACCGACGAACTGAACCAGCTCAACGCGCTGGCGCCTATCCGCCTGATCACGATGGCGCCCGAAGTGCCGGGCAACATGGATTTGATCGAATCGCTGTGCGACGCCGGTTACCGCGTGCAGATCGGCCACAGCATGGGCACCTACGAAGACGGCGTGCAAGCGCTGGCCAAAGGCGCACGCAGCTTCACGCATTTGTTCAACGCGATGACCGGCTTGCACCACCGCGAGCCCGGTATGGTGGGTGCGGCGCTGGCCCATGCGCAGTATGCCGAGTTCATCCCGGATTTGATCCATGTGCACCCCGGTGCCATACGCGTGGCGCTGCGCTCCATCCCCTGCCTGTACTGCGTGACCGACTCCACCGCTGCCACCGGCATGCCCGATGGCGAATACCGCCTGGGCAGCCACCAGGTGTTCAAGTGCCTGGGCGGCGTGCGCCTGGCCGATGGCACATTGGCCGGCTCCACATTGACGCTGGACCAGGCCCTGCGCAACCTGGTGGACACACTGGGCCTGTCAATTCTGGACGCGTCCAAACGCGTCTCCACCCATGCGGCCGATTACCTCGGCGTCGTGGACCGCGGCCGCCTGGCCATGGGCGCCTGGGCCGACGTTGTCGTGCTGGACCGCGATCTGAAACTGCAATCCGTCTACATTGAAGGGAATTCCATTGACCACATTGATGCTCTCTGAGGCACGCGAAGCGCCACAGGCCGTGGCGTTTCAACTGGCCCACAACGACAAGGAATATTTTGATTTTGGCGCGCTGCTGCGCCAGCAAAATCCTGCCGCCGTGTTGACCATCGCACGTGGCAGCTCGGACCACGCCGCGCACTTTTTGGCGTATCTGGTCATGGCGCGCATGGGGCGCTTGGTGACTTCGCTGCCGATGTCGCTGATCACGCTGTACCAGTCGCAGATTGCGTGCAAGGGCCTGGTGTCCTTGTCGTTCTCGCAATCCGGCCAAAGCCCGGACCTGGTAGCACCCACGCGTTTCTTCACCGAAGGCGGCGCGGTCACCGCAGCATTCGTCAACAAAGCCGACTCGCCATTGGCGCAGGCCGCGCAGTGGGTGTTCCCTTTGCATGCAGGAACCGAGGCCAGCGTGGCCGCCACCAAGAGCTATATCGCCCAGTTGGTAGCAGGCGCCCGAGTCGTCGCGGCGTGGCAGGATGACTTGGTGTTGCAGTCCTCGCTGTCTGCACTGCCGGGTGTGTTGTCCCGCGCGGCCACCATGGACTGGTCGGTTGCGGTGGACGTGCTGCACACCGTGGACCGGCTGTTTGTCATCGGTCGCGGCACCGGCATGCCGGTCGCACTGGAAGCCGCGCTGAAGTTCAAAGAGACCTGCGGCATACAAGCAGAAGCCTTCTCCAGCGCCGAGGTCAAGCACGGTCCCATGGCCTTGATTGAAGAGGGTTACCCGCTGCTGATCTTCGCGCCGCGCGGCCCAGCCCAGGCTGGCCTACTGGCCCTGGCCGAGGAGATGCGCCTGCGCGGTGCCAAGGTGCTGCTGGCCGCACCGGCAGGCACACCGGGCGCCAACCTGCCCATCGTCGAGACCGACTCGATTGACCTGGACCCTATTTCGCTGATCCAAAGCTTCTACCCCATGGTGGAGCAACTGGCGCGTGCGCGTGGTCGCAACCCCGATGAACCGCGGTTTCTGGCCAAGGTCACCAAGACCCACTGAACAGCACACGCACCCACCAACCCATGCCACACAACACTTTGCAACCCGGCCACCTGGTAATGGTCGACATGGAGGGCACGTCCCTCGATGCCGACACGGCCGACTTTCTGCGCAGCCACCACATCCGCGCGGTCTGCCTGTTCCGTAAAAACCTGGGCACCGCGGCCGAGGTGCAAAAGCTGACCACCGACCTGCGCGAAGTTCTTGGCCCACTGGCGCTGATTGGCATCGACCAGGAAGGCGGCTCGGTGATACGCGCCACCTTCCTGCCGCAGGCCCCTGCCGCCATGGCATTGGGCGCCGGCGGTGACCTGGAGCAAGCCAAACAGGTCGGAGCCGCCGTGTCGCGCGGGCTGCGCAGCCTGGGCATCAACTGGAATTTTGCGCCGGTGCTGGACGTCAACAACAACCCGGCCAACCCGGTCATTGCCGAGCGCAGCTTTTCTGCCGACCCGATGGCCGTGGCCCGCCTGGCCGGCGCGTGGATGGAAGGCGCACTGTCTGAGGGCGTGGCCTGCAGTGTCAAACACTTCCCCGGCCACGGCGACACGCACACCGACTCGCACCACGCGCTGCCCACGGTCGACAAATCGCTGGCCGAGCTGGAAGCGCTGGAGCTGATCCCGTTCCGCGAGCTGGCGTCTGTAGCACCGGCGGTCATGACGGCCCACATCGTCTACCCGCAGATCGACCCCGAACACCCCGCCACGCTGTCACGCAAGGTATTGACCGGCGTGCTGCGCGAGGCCATTGGATACCAGGGCGTGGTCATCACCGACGCATTGATGATGAAGGCCGTGCACGACCGCTACGGTCACGCCCGTGCCGCGGTGCTGGCCCTGCAAGCCGGTGCCGACCTGGTGCTGGCGCAAGGCGCGCGCCATGAACAACTGGCTGCGCTGCAAGCCATTGGCGCGGCCATGCAGAGCGCGGCATTGGACGCGGCTGCGCTGCAAGTGGCATGCGACCGCGTCGACGATCTGGCGCGCCGCTTCCCGCTGCAGACCACGCCTTACCGCGAAGTGCAGCAGGGCCTGGATATCGCCCTGATGAATAAGGCGTGGGCGCGTGGGCTGACTGCTATTGGCGCACCCATGCCGCCCGCACGCAACACGCCGCTGCGCGTGATTGCGCAGGCATCAGTTGCCAGCGATGGTGTGTCGGAAGCCGGGCTGCCGCTGGAGAAAATTCAGGAGTTGTTTGCAGCTTTCAGCAACGTGGAATACCTGCCGATCGCGGTGCTGCGCCAACTGGATGTGCAGACACTGCCGCGCGATGGCCGGCGCAATGTGCTGGTCTCCAACCACCATGGGCGCTACCAGCAGTCCTCTGCCGAGGCCGAGGGAGTGGACCTGCACTTGGCGATCTGGAACCCCTTCCAGGTGCTGGACATCAACGCACCCGCCATCGTGACCTGGGGTTATGCCGATGGCGCCATGGTCGCGCTGAAGGCCTGGCTGCAGGGCGAAGCCGCTGCCACCGGTATCGCACCCGTAGCGCTTGCACACGCCTGATCTCTTGCTTCTCTCACCCGACTGGACATCTATCCCATGACCACTGACACCGCACCGTCGCGCTCGCCCATCCGCTGGGTGCCCAGTCTGTACTTTGTGCAGGGCATGCAGTTTTTTGTTGTCATGCTGATTGCCGGCCTGATGTTCAAGAACATGGGCGTGGCCAACGACCAGATCGCGCGCTGGACCGGTCTGCTGGGCTTGGCCTGGGCTTTCAAGCCGCTGTGGAGTCCGTTTTTGGAAATGGCACGCAGCAAAAAATTGATCGTCGTTGCCATGCAGTTCACCGGTGCGGCTGGTTTGGCGCTGATGGCGGTTGCGTTGCAGTTGCCGATGTATTTCGCAGCCAGCATTGCGGTGTTTTTTGTGCTGGCCTACGCGTCGGCCACACACGACATCGCCTGCGACGGCCTGTACATGGCCAGCCTCAGCGACAAGCAACAAGCGGCGTATGCGGGTTGGCAGGGCGCATTCTTCAATGCGTCCAAATTCTTGACGCTGGGTGGCCTGCTGGTGCTGGCCGGTCACTTGGAAACCCGTTTTGGGGTTTTCAACGCATGGTCTGCGATCTTCGTATTGCTGGCAATTTCATTGGCTGCATTGGCCAGCTACAACGCATGGGCTTTGCCCGGTGCCCTCAACACGGACCACGCTGACCTGAATGCAGCCAGTGTGATGCGCACCCTGCTGGAGGTGGTCAAAGACTTTTTGCAAAAACCCGGCATCTGGCTGTCCATCCTCTTCATCGTGCTGTTCCGCTTCGCCGAAGGCCAGGTGCAGACCATCGGCCCGCTGTTCCTGCTGGAAGCGCGCGACAAGGGCGGCTTGGGCCTGACCACCGAGCAGGTGGGCGGCATCTATGGCACCGTGGGCACGGCTGCCTTTTTGGTCGGTAGCATCCTGGGCGGCTACTTCACGTCATGGCTCAGCCTGCGCCGCGCCATGCCGGTGTTGATCATCGCCATGGCGGTGCCCAATGCGGTGTTCTACTACCTGTCCACCGCACTGCCCGCCGACATGCTGCACATTGGCACAGCGGTGGCGGTCGAAATGTTTGGCTATGGCTTTGGCTTTGTCGGCATGATTTTGTTCATCATGCAGGCGGTGGCCCCGGGGCGCTTCCAGACCGCGCATTACGCATTGGGATCGGGCGTCATGCAGTTGGGCTTCATCATTTCCAAGACCATCAGCGGTGACATCCAGATAAAAATGGGCTACGAGCATTTCTTCCTGTGGACCATCGCGTGTGGTGTGCCGGCGCTGGTCTTGATGTTTTTCGTCAAGTTTCCAGCGCCTGGGGCCCAAAACACCTAACGAGCTGAGACGAAGCGGCGGCTGGTCCATACGGTGCTCGCCGCGCTGCGGCTCCGCCAGCACCACGGCGGATGCCATTGCGTTCTACGACAAGAAATTCAACATCCAATTCACGCCGCAAGAGTTGGCGGACCTGGATGCTTTCCTGAAGGCGCTGTAGAGCCCCTGGTGGGCGCAGCGCTGATGCCGTGTTCCGACCATCTCTGGGAGTTTGCCATGTACGCCAAGCGTTTTTTCCGGGTTGCAACTTTTGCTGCCTGTGTCGCCTGCTATTCCGCCGCCATGGCGGACCAGCCCGACGCTCTTTTCTTTGACGACTTCAACCACGCCAACCTGCAGGCCCTGACCGCACACGGCTGGACGCTACGCCACGCGGTTGGCCACCCCGGCATCCCCGGCGCCCATTGGGGGCCGGACACCATCGCACTGGTACCCGACCCCAAGCAGGTCGGCAACCAATTCCTGCGCCTGCGGGCCAGCACCGACGGCACACCGGAGGGTACGGCGCAGGCCCAGATCTGCCATGCACGCAAATATTTTGAGGGCACCTATGCGGCCCGCATCCGCTTCTCCGACGAGCCGGTCAGCGGCGCCGATGGGGATGTGGTGGTGCAGTCCTTCTACATTGTCAGCCCACTGAAGCACGACTTCGACCCCGAGTTCAGCGAAGTGGATTGGGAATACCTGCCCAACGGGGGTTGGGGCGACCCGGCCACGCGCCTTTACGGCATCACCTGGCAAACGGTACGCATAGAACCGTGGCTCGCCTACAACCAGGCGCACCAAGAGGTGCGCCCGCTCGGCGGCTGGCACACGCTGATCCTGCAGGTCAAGGACGGCAAGACCCACCATCTGCTCGATGGCGTCGAAGTGGCAACCCATGGCGGGCGCAACTACCCCGTAGTGCCGATGTCCTTGAACTTCAACCTGTGGTTTTCGCCGGGTGGTCTTTTACCGGTATCGAAAGCAACCCGAATCTACGAGCAAGATGTGGACTGGGTTTTACATGTCAAAGACCAATTACTGACACCCACTCAGGTG
Source organism: Rhodoferax sp. (assembly GCF_025356155.1). Taxonomy (GTDB): domain Bacteria; phylum Pseudomonadota; class Gammaproteobacteria; order Burkholderiales; family Burkholderiaceae_C; genus Allorhodoferax. The sequence continues at coordinate 36,640 of NZ_JANXUQ010000295.1, forward strand.
GACGCACATGTACAGGCCCTGCGCGCCAAAGGGCAGACCGCCATCGACGGCATCACCTCCAGCAACCCCCCTCTGGACAGCACCTGCGACTTCTGAATACCGGTTGGTCCGCACAGATGGCACAACTGTATGCAAAAGTCGCGACCCAATACCCGTGAATACTAGGGAAAAAGAGACAAATAGGGTTTTTCCCTAGCCTTGCGGATTTAAAAATTCTTGCAAATCGCCACAATTGGTAGCATAGTGGCATCTGCGAATTTTGATGTGGTATTAATTGGTTTGCACACATCAAAGGTTCCACAACCTCTCAGGCGTTCCAAGTCCCCAGGCGCAGCGAGAGGTGGAAAAAAGAGATTTGTATTACCCAGTGGCCCACCCTGACCTATTGAAGAAAAGGACAACATGAAACTCATACGCACCCCAATAGCTGCTGCCGTAGCGCTCACCCTGTTGAGTGTTGCATCGGCGCATGCCCAGACGGCGGCCCCCAAGGCCGACACCGAATTGAACTCGGTGACGGTATCCGGCATTCGCGGAGCACTGGAACGGTCTATCAACCAAAAACGCAATGCGGACTCGGTGGTTGAAATCATCACGGCAGAAGACATTGGCAAGATGCCGGACAAGAACGTGGCCGACTCGTTGTCGCGCGTTCCCGGCGTCAACACCACCGCGGGTGGTGCAGCGGGCCAAGTGGGGGAAAACGAAAAAGTGTCCATTCGCGGTACCGCAGACAACCTGACCCTGACCACCTTGAACGGCCACTCGGTCGCCAGTGCCGACTGGTTCTGGGCTGACATCGTCGGCAGCGGCCGCAGCGTCAGCTACAGCCTGTTGCCCTCCGACATGGTGGGCCGCATCACGGTGCACAAGAGCTCTGAAGCATCCATCCCTGAAGGTGGTGTGTCGGGTACGGTAGATATCGAATCGCGCCGCCCGCTGGACTTCAAACAACCCTTGAGCTTCTCCGCCAGCGTGGGTATTGCCAACCAAAGCTTCGCCAACAAGAACGATCCGCAAATGTCGGCTCTGGGTTCCTGGAAGAACGAAGACAGCACCTTCGGCGTGCTGGTTCAGGCTTTCTCACAAGCCCGCACCCTGAAGCGTGAGGAATTTGAAAATGTGTGGAAGCTGTACGAAGACACCAGCTGGGGCGGTGACACCAATGCAGCGCTTGCGGCCGCTGGCGTTGACCTGAGCAAGCCACACCGCTATGCCCCGTTGAACGGCAGTGCCGTCTTCACCCAAGACCGCAAACGCGAAGGCGGCCTGATCGACTTGCAATGGAAGCCGACCGCCAATGTGCAACTGGGCTTGAACGCGTTCAGCAGCGAGATGAAGGCTGCCAACTACAACGTCAACTGGATGCAAGACGGCTTTGCGATGCTGAACAAGGGCGTGGTGCCTACCACCGCCCGCGTGAATTCCGCGGGCATCATCGACGAGCTGCAGTTCACCGGTCCTTGCGTCATCGCACCATCGCTAAACGCAACCCCTGCGCAAGCCGCCGCCCGCTGTGCGGCCGCGCACGGCAATGCCGTTGACTTGGCCGCACGCCCTGACGCGCGCACCAAGACCGACTACACCAATTTCGACGCCAAGTTCAAGGTTACGGACGACCTGAGCTTTGACATGAAGCTGGGCAAGACCACCAGCGCAGGCCACTCCACCGATTACGCGATTGAAATCTGGGGCCCCTACGCCGCTTCCGGTTACCGCATGAACGGTCCCGGCCAAGCCTTCACGATGAACTTCCCCAGTTCGCCAACCTTTGCCAATGGCAACAACGCGACCAATGCGGCGTTGCGCGCAGCGGGCGGCCAGGGCAGCGAAGACGAAGTCCAAGGCTGGGCCAACATCATGGACACCAAGGACGAGGAAAACTACCTGCACTTGGACGGCAAGTTGAACATGGATGGCCTGTTCCACACACTGAAGTTCGGTTACCGCGCCACCGACCACACCCGCAGCCGCAGCTGGATCGTCGGCGGCAAGACAGCAGCCGGCAAGCTCGGCTCCAGCCTGCCAACCGCCAGCACTTACACCGGCTTTGATGCGGGCGCAGGCGGCGCCTTGCAAAACTTCTGGATCTACACACCGGAGCAGATCAAGGCCTGGGGTGACGCGAACGTGCAGTTCAACCCCAAGGACCAGGACTGGAACCAGGCGTTTGACTTCAAGGAAACCGTCAGCGCTGCCTATGTGCAGGGCAACTTCGCGGCCGGCCAACTGTCCGGTAACGTGGGCGTGCGTTTCGTCACCACCAAGGACGACGTGCACCAGTTCCAGGTGGACAACGTGAATGGTACCTACCAGACTCTGCTGCAAAGCAACGACAAGTTTGCACCTTGGGATACCTCTGCCTCGTTCAACAACGTGCTGCCCAGCTTGAACCTGCGCTACGACTTCAGCAAGGAGCTGATCGGCCGCGTGGCATTGAGCAAGACCATGTCGCACCCCGACTTCGGCAAGTACGCTGGCCTGAACAAGAACGACACGACCAACACCGGTACCGGCGCAAACCCGACACTGGCACCTACGACATCCAACAACTTTGAAATCGGCGCAGAGTGGTACTTCGCACCCCGCTCCCTGTTGGCTGCCACTCTGTTTACCAACAACCTGCAAGGTTATGTGACCTACGGTGAAAGCAAGGCCAACTTCTACAACTCGCTGACCAAGCAAGTTGAGACCTACACCCTCGGTGGCCCCGCAGCCACGGACGCAACGGTGCGTGGTATCGAATTGAGCTACCAACAGGCTTTGGGCGGTGGCTTTGGTGTGGACGCCAACTTCACCTACGCTGAAGGCAAGGAAACCACCGCTATCAAGGGCTCCCTGTGCGCGGGTGACAGCTTCGTCGGCATAGTGGATTGCAATATGTTTGGCACCTCACGCCAGACCTACAACCTGGGCGCCTACTACGAAGACAGCAACTTCAGCGCACGTGTCAGCTACAGCAAGCGT
>NZ_JANXUQ010000317.1 GCF_025356155.1 Rhodoferax sp.
TTCAAGGTGGGCGCAGACAAGACCCAGCCGCAGTTGAAGTTGGCCTCATCCAGCCTCGACCCAGCAGTCCAGTCAGCATTCAACGTGCTTAAAGGCGCGGTCCCGGCACGCAGCGACGTGCCCGACACGGCATTCGACGCCTGCGGTAAACGTGCCATGAAGGAATTGGCGCTGTCCAGTCGTCAGAACACGCTGGTGGGTTCCATGGCACACGGCCACGCGTCGCCAACCCCCGTCAAGAACGCGTTCTACGACGTTATCACCCGGCATTTCAACGGCCAGATCGACGACGCGAAAGCCGTCGCCGCGATGGTCGCTGCCGCAAAGAGCTGAACATGCGCGCAGGCTTGCTACCCAAGTTGCTGATCACACCCAGTGCCTTGCTGGTGCTGGTGTGTGTGTACGGCTACATAATGTTCACGTTCTACCTGTCGTTCACGCCTTCGACGATGATGCCGCAATACCAGCTGGGTGGTACGGCGAGCTATCAACGTTTGCTGGGGTTGGAAAACTGGTCGGTCGCGCTTTCGAACTTGTGGGTTTTTGCGAGCCTGTACATCGTATGCACACTGGTTTTGGGGTTGGCGTTCGCGATTCTGATTGATCAAAAAGTCCGGGCAGAAAGCGCCTTCCGCTCCGTCTTCCTGTACCCGATGGCACTGTCATTTATCGTAACTGGAACGGCGTGGAAGTGGTTGCTCGACCCCGGAGTGGGGTTGGAGCGCACCATGCACCTTGCCGGGTGGGAGAGTTTCGCCTTTAGTTGGATTAAAGACAGTGATCTGGCCATCTATTGCGTGGTCATTGCCGCAGTCTGGCAAACCACAGGCTTCGTTATGGCGATGTTTCTAGCGGGTTTGCGCGGAGTCGATTCTGAGCAGATTAACGCCGCGCGGGTGGACGGTGCCAAGACCTGGCAGATATACCTTCGCATCATCATCCCGCAACTTGGCCCGGTATTTGTCTCGGCCTTTGTGATTCTGGCGCACATGGCGGTCAAGTCCTATGACTTGGTTATTGCGCTGACCAACGGCGGTCCAGGGCGCTCGACGTGGTTGCCCTCGGTGTTCATGTACCAGTACACGTTCACACGCAACGAGATGGCCGTTGGGGCTGCAAGCTCTGTATTGATGCTGATCGCAATTGGTGTGGTCGTCTTGCCCTACCTGCACAGCGAAATGAAGAAGGTGAAACATGGCTAACGCGCACAGCCCTACGGCCCCCCAATCGCATGGCGCGAGCGGCGCCGCGCCGAGCTTTGGCATCGGGCGTTTCATTTTGTATGCCTTGCTGGTTGTGCTCGCATTTGGCTTCCTGATGCCGGTCTATGTGATGCTGGTCAACTCATTCAAGCCACTCGACGAGATCCGCAGCGGTAACCTTATGGCGCTGCCACTCGCTTGGACTTTAGAGCCATGGCTGACTGCCTGGAGCACTGCGCAGATTGGTGTGGAACCGACAGGCCTGCGCCCCTATTTCATCAACTCCTTCCTCTTGGTGATTCCAGCGGTGGTGATATCGACACTCATAGGGGCACTTAACGGATACATACTTACGCAGTACGACTTTCGCGGTGCAAGCCTGCTATTTGCCGCCATGTTGTTTTCAGTATTCATTCCTTATCAGATTGTGCTGATTCCTATGGCAAAGACGCTGGGCGTGCTCGGGCTCGCCGGCACGGTCAAAGGTCTAGTATTCGTAAACGTTGTCTACGGAATTGGGTTTACCACACTGTTTTTCCGTAACTATTATGCTGCGTTTCCGGTCGAATTGGTTCGCTCTGCGCGGATGGATGGCGCGGGCTTCTTCGGTGTTTTGGCGCGCATCTTGCTGCCCAACAGTGCCCCCATCATCGTGGTTACGGTGATCTGGCAGTTCACCAATATCTGGAACGAGTTCCTGTTCGGTGCTTCGTTCAGCGACTTCAGTTCCTACCCCCTTACGGTGGCATTGAATAACTTGGTCAGCAGCAGCACTGGGGTGAAGGAATACAACGTGCACTTCGCTGGCGCATTCATCGCAGCGCTGCCGACGTTAGTCGTCTATCTCCTATCTGGTAAGTACTTCGTACGCGGCCTGATGGCCGGGTCCGTCAAAGGTTAGCGGCTAATGATTCTCCTTCCAACCCTTAACCCCTGCATCGAGCGAACGCCCAAAGACCTTCGGCCTTCGGTCGATGCTCAGGTCATACGCAAGGGTCATCAAATGCATCATCTCTACACGCAGATCGAAATCGCCGCTCCGATCGAACGGTTTTGGTCACTGCTCGCCGACTTCCCATCGTACGGACGATTGAACCCGCATGTTCGGTCTGTTGAAGGCAAGCTTGGGGTTGGCGAGTCCCTGAAGGTATTCACTCAACCGGCTGGTGGCAGGGGCATACATTTCCGTCCGTCTGTACTCGCGGCCTACCCAAATCGCGAACTTCGATGGAAGGGGAGTTTCATACTGGGACTGCCCGGACTTTTCGATGGAGAACACTACTTCAAAATCGAGGAAAAAGTTAACGGAGTGCTCGTCTTTCACCATGGCGAACTATTTTCCGGATTACTCGTCCCGCTATTCATGCGTGCGTTGAATGGCGATGTCAAACAAGGCTTCGTCGCCGCGAACGAGGCACTCAAGTGAGAGGCTGAGGACCGATGAAGCCCATTTCCCCTATCGAGCGGATAGCTTGCGGCCTGTGGCCCGCGGCTACCGTTCACGTCAATCGTCAAAAGTAGAAGGTTTTTCTCATGGCTTCCCTCGATCTCATCAACGTGCAAAAAAGTTTCGGGCCTATCCAGATCCTGCACGATATCTCCATCGAAATGCAGGACGGCGAGTTCCTCGTGCTGGTAGGCCCATCGGGCTGCGGCAAGAGCACGCTGATGAACATCATTGCTGGTCTCGAAGAGCCCAGCGGCGGCATGGTCCGCCTGCAAGGGCGCGACATAACCCGCGTGGCACCGGCAGAGCGCAACATATCAATGGTGTTCCAGTCCTATGCGCTGTATCCGAACATGACAGTAGCCAAAAACATCGAGTTCCCGCTTGAGATGCGCAAGGTGGACAAGGCCAGCCGCAAGCAGCGTGTTCAGTCAGTGGCGAAGCTGTTGCAGATCGAACATCTTCTTGATCGCAAACCACGCCAACTCTCGGGCGGGCAGCGTCAGCGAGTAGCGATTGGTCGCGCCTTGGCGCGCGAGCCACAGCTCTATCTGTTCGATGAGCCTTTGTCCAATTTGGATGCACAACTGCGGGTGGACATGCGGACCGAGATCAAAAAGCTGCATCAGCGGTTGAAAGCCACGATTGTCTATGTGACGCACGACCAGATCGAAGCGATGACCCTGGCCACGCGCATCGCGGTCATGAAGGGTGGCGTGCTTCAGCAGCTTGGTACTCCAAATGAGGTGTACAACAAGCCGGCGAACACTTTTGTAGCCGGATTCATGGGTTCACCCCGCATGAACCTGCTGAAGGCGCACTTGGATCCGCGTGGAAGCGGCCTGTCCGTATCGGTGCAGGCGGGTCGGGCTGCGGGCGTGCAGATCGATTTGCCGCCCGAAGTTGTACCTCCTGCGTTGCTAGCATATGCAAACCAGCCCGTCATTGTTGGTATACGTGCCGAGGCGGTAACACTCGCCCCTGTTGGGCATGTTCCCAGCCTATTGCAGCGATTCTTCGATGCGCGTGTCGAGGTCATTGAGCCCACCGGAGCGGATACCTTGGTTGTGCTTGAACTCGGTGACCAATCGTTCACCGCCAGGCTCGAACCCGACGTTCCGCTAGAAGCTGGTCAGACCGCCCGCTTCTTGGTCGATCTGAGCAAGTTGGTGTGTTTTGATGCGAAGACCGAAGCATTTATCGGATGACTTCCATGAAACATGAATCGTACGACGTTGTGATCATAGGCTCTGGGGTGGGGGGCGGCTCAGTCGCCCTGCAACTTGCGGGCAGCAACGCGCGGGTGCTGATTCTTGAACGTGGACCAGAGCTGCCACGCGAGACGCAGAACTGGGAACCTGAGGCGGTGTTCTGTGAGGAGCGCTACCGTTGCAACGATACCTGGTATGCGGACGGTAAGGCGTTCCGACCGGGCATGTACTATTTTGTAGGTGGCAACACCAAGTTTTTTGGTACCGCGATGTTTCGGTTTCGTGAGCGCGACTTCGGTGAGATCGTACATGACGAGGGTGTGTCGCCCGCGTGGCCCATCCACTATTCTGATCTGGAACCCTGGTATGGAGAGGCCGAGCGCGTGTTCGGTGTTCGCGGGCAGGCTGGTATTGACCCGACTGAGCCGCCACGCAGCACAGGGTTTCCGCACGGCCCGGTACCGCACGAACCATTGCTTGCGGAGATTGCGCAACGCCTGCGTGCGCAGGGGTTGGCACCTTTTTCAATGCCTACCGCCATCGATTACGGACCTAAAGGAATATGTGTTCGCTGCTTAAATTGCGACGCGTTCCCGTGCAAGATTGACGCCAAAGGCGATGCCGAAATCAAGCTGATTCGCCCGGCGCGTCAGGCGCACAACGTCGAGTTGCGCTCTGGTGTCTACGTAGACCGTTTGTTGACTGATGACGGCGGCCGACGCATAGTGGGCGCTGAAGTGCTCCAAGGCGGCATACGGTACACCGTCCACGCAGATCTGTTCGTGCTCAGTGCCGGCGCCATCAACTCCGCAGCCTTGCTGTTGCGCTCGGCCAATGTGCGCAATCCTCGCGGACTGGCCAACCACAGCGATGTAGTTGGGCGCCACTACATGACACATAACACCACCGCATTGATGGCGGTGCACCCCTTCAAAATAAATACTACGCGCTTTCCGAAGACATTGGCCGTGCATGATTTCTATTTCGGCGACGCTGATGACGCAAGGCCGCTGGGCAGCTTGCAACTTCTCGGAAAAATTCGCGAACCCATGCTGCGCGCACCCCTCGCCTTGGTACCCAAGTTTGTGCGTTCGGCGCTAGCATCACGAAGCGTGGACTGGTATGCACAGAGCGAGGACTTGCCGCACGCAGATAGCCGCATTACGCTACGAACGGACGGCGCGATCAACCTGCATTGGCACCGCAGCAACCTGTCGGCCCACAGGCGTTGGGTCAACAAGTGCAAGCAGATCCTGCGCGATACTGGTTACCCCATTGTGCTTGCGAAGTCGTTCGGCACGGAGGTCGTGTCTCACCAATGCGGCACTGTGCGCTTTGGCAGCGATCCCGTTACCTCGGCGCTTGATCCGATGTGCAAGGCTTGGGATCACGACAACCTGTATGTGGTGGATGCAGGGTTCTTTCCGTCTTCCTCGGCGGTCAACCCCGCGCTGACCATTGCTGCGCAGGGTCTGCGCGTCGGACATCACTTGCGCACGGAGGTGCTGCAATGAGTGAGGCCCGCCCCTTGGCTGTCGTGACCGGTTCGCGCCGTGGCATTGGTGCTGGCGTAGCGGTTGAATTAGCGGCTCGCGGTTTTGATCTTGCCTTGACCGACCTGGAGGTCAGCGAGGCTGATGAGGTTCTTGCAGCCGTTCGCCTGCACGGTGGCCGGGTACAAATGTTCGCATCGGATCTTGCACACGTACATGAGCATGTAGAACTGGTCCAGCGCATCGTCACTTGGGGCGGTGAGATCGCGGTCCTGGTCAATAACGCTGGCGTTGGATCGCCCGGACGTGGCGATTTGTTGGACATTTCGCCAGACGCGCTGGATCACGTTCTTGGTGTGAACTTGCGCGGCACCTTCTTTTTTACGCAGGCAGTGGCGAAGTCCATGGCATGCACACATTCTTCAGTTGCTCGGTCGATCATCACCATCTCGTCGGTCAGCGCTGAGATGGCTTCTATAGAACGCGGTGACTATTGTTTATCAAAGGCTGGCTTAGGTATGCTGACCAAGCTGTTTTCCTTGCGCCTTGCACCGCTTGGCATCGGTGTATTCGAAGTACGTCCAGGCGTGATACGGACCCCGATGACGGAAGGTGTATCGGCCAAGTACCAACAGCGCATTGCAGAGGGCTTGGTGCCGATGGGCCGTTGGGGTTACCCCGAAGATGTCGCACGCGTTGTTGCTGCGTTGGCGTCTGGTCAATTTGTATTTGCCACTGGCAGCGTCGTGAACGTTGACGGTGCACTATCTATCCCACATTTTTAAATATGGAAACCTACGACTACATCATCACCGGCGGTGGCTCTGCCGGCTGCGTGCTCGCCAACCGATTGAGTGCTGACCCTGCCACAAAGGTATTGTTGCTTGAGGCCGGTGGCGCTGATTCTCACCCCTTGTTCCACTGGCCTGCGGGCTTTGCAAAGATGACCCGCGGCATTGGCTCCTGGGGATGGCAAACCGTTCCCCAGCGACACCTCAAGAACCGTGTGGTTCGCTTCACCCAGGCCAAGGTTATCGGGGGGGGGTCTACCATCAATGCGCAGATATACACGCGTGGAGTTGCAGCCGACTACGACGCTTGGGAACGCGACGGCGGAGCTGTAGGGTGGTCATACCGCGACGTGCTTCCGTATTTCAAGCGCTCTGAAAATAACCAGCGTTTCGCAAACGAGTTCCACGCCTATGGCGGGCCACTTGGCGTGTCGAATCCCGTCAGCCCACTACCGATTTGTGAGGCCTTTTTTCAGGCTGGGCAGGAGCTGGGGCTGCCCTTTAACCATGACTTCAATGGTGCCAGTCAAGACGGGTTGGGCTATTACCAACTCAGCCAACTGAATGCGCGTCGTTCGTCGGCGTCCGTCGCCTTCCTGGCCCCGGTGCTGTCGCGGCCCAATCTGACCGTGAAGCTGAACACGCGTGTCCTGAGAGTATTGATGGAGGGCGATCGGGCGGTGGGCGTCGAATTGGTCAGCGGCGATAGTCGCACGCCAGTAATTGTCCGCGCGGACCGTGAGGTGATTGTCAGTTCTGGTGCCATTGGCTCACCGAAATTGCTGATGCAGTCTGGCATTGGGCCGGCCGAACATCTTGTAGCGGTTGGTGTGAAGTGCCTGCATAACTTGCCGGGCATTGGCTCGAATTTGCAAGACCATCTGGACCTGTTCGTCATTGCGGAGTGCACGGGTGACCACACCTACGACAAGTACAACAAGCCGCTGCATGCAGCGTGGGCAGGGTTGCAGTACCTGTTGCTGAAGAAGGGCCCAGTGGCATCCAGCCTGTTCGAAACGGGTGGTTTCTGGTATGCCGATGCGGCCGCCAAGGCGCGTTCGCCCGATATACAGTTTCATTTGGGCCTGGGTTCTGGAATCGAATCTGGCATGGCCAAGCTGCGCAACGCCGGTGTGACTTTGAATACGGCCTACTTGCGACCGAAGTCCCGTGGAACGGTGCGTTTGGCGAGTGCCGACCCGGCGGCCGCGCCCTTGATTGATCCGAATTACTGGTCAGACCCCTCGGATCGGGAAATGTCGCTCAAGGGCTTGCGTCTGGCGCGCGAGATTATGGGTCAGTCGGCTCTCAAACGGTATGTTCAGAGCGAGGTGTTGCCGGGTGCCATGCGCCAGAGTGACGACGCGCTATTCGACTACGCCTGCGATCACGCGAAGACGGACCACCATCCGGTAGGAACCTGTCGCATGGGCAGCCCGAATGATCCACAGAGTGTGGTGTCCCCTGATTTACGCGTGATCGGCCTGGAGGGGTTGCGTGTTGTTGATGCTTCGGTAATGCCTTTTCTCCCGTCATCCAATACCAACGCCCCTACCATCATGGTCGCAGAGAAGGCGGCTGACCACATTCTTGGGCGCGTAGCAGCCTGAATCGACTGGAGATAGCTATGCAAATTCGTCTGCCACATGCCGATGGCACCCTGAAAACACTGATACTGAAGGCAGAGCCAATCTGCCCTGACGGCGACGCCCTGCCGTTTAACCGGACTGTCTATTCCGCAGCCCATGTGGTAATTGATCCATTGGCAACGATTGATCCCTTTGGTGGTGCACCGCAAGTGGATTGGGATGCGACGCTGGCATATCGCGATCATCTATACCAGCTCGGTTTCAAGGTGGCCGAGGCCATGGACACCGCTCAGCGCGGCATGGGCGTTGATTGGCCAGTAGCCCGGGAGTTGATCCAGCGCAGCTTGCGCCATGCCCGCGCGGTGGGTGGTGACTTGGCGTGCGGCGCGGGTACAGACCAGCTCGCTGCTGCTGCCGACGTCACGCTGGCTCAAGTAGAGGCTGCCTACCGCGAACAGATCGGCGTGGTTGAGGCCGAGGGCGGGCGTATCATTCTGATGTGTAGTCGTGCACTCGCCCGGACCGCGAAGAGCTCCGATGACTATCTTGACCTGTATGGTCGGCTACTGCGCGATGTATCGCAACCCGTGGTGTTGCATTGGCTCGGCGAGATGTTCGATCCTGCGCTGCGCGGCTACTGGGGTAGCACCGATATCGCATGTGCGCTCGACACCGTGATCCAATTGATCGCCGATAACGCCCCTCGTATTGAAGGCATCAAGGTCTCTCTGCTTGACGCGCGTTGGGAGATCGAGTTGCGCCGACGCCTTCCAGCCGGGGTGAAGATGTACACCGGCGATGACTTTAATTATGCTGAGTTGATCAGGGGAGACGAGCAAGGTCATTCGCACGCGCTGCTCGGCATATTCGATCCCATTGCACCTGTGGCGGCAGTCGCTTTGCAGGCATTGGCCGCTGGCAACACGCTTCGCTATCACGAGGTACTTGATCCGACGGTGGCACTGTCGCGTGAGATTTTTTGTGCCCCAACACACCACTACAAGGCGGGGGTAGTGTTTCTCGCTTGGCTCAACGGGCATCAGGACCACTTCTCCATGGCCGGCGGCGCCCAGGCAGCGCGTGGCGTGGCGCATTACGCGCGTGTGTTCGAGCTAGCCGATGCCTGCGGCGCTTTGGTAGACCCAGAGCTCGCCACCTTGCGAATGAAGCGCTATCTGTCGGTTTGCGCAGGCATCAATGATTGATGTATGCGTAAGCCCGTGTAACTCAATACCGCGAGGACCTGAAATTGACTCACCCGTCTAACGTTAGGCCGCAGCAGATCGATTTGCTGATCGATCTGTTTGGCACCGCGCTTGCAGCAGCAGACCCGATGAAGGTAGTTTGCGCGCATTTGCCCAGCGCACCGCGCGGTCGAACCGTGGTGGTTGGCGTAGGCAAGGCGGCCGCTGCCATGGCCTGTGCTGTGGAAGCATGTTGGATCGGACCGATTGAGGGACTTGTGGTGGTGCCCGAAGGCGCAGTCTTGCCGACGACGCGGATTCGCGTACACGAGTCCAGTCATCCCGTGCCCGACGAGCGCAGCCTGATCGGTGCAAAAGGACTAATGGCAGCGGTAAGCGGTCTCACTGCCGACGACCTTGTCATCGCTTTGATTTCCGGTGGGGGTTCGGCATTGTGTGCGCTGCCCCCAACGGGATTGGCCTTGACCGACAAGCAACGTCTCACGCGAGAACTACTCAAGCGCGGCGCCACCATTGCCGAGATCAACACCGTGCGGCGGCACTTGTCGACGTTTAAAGGTGGGCGACTCGCGGCGCAAGCCCATCCGGCGCGGGTGGTCACTCTGGTGATATCAGACATCCCCGGAGATGATCCGACGTTGGTGGCTTCGGGCCCAACGCTGGCTGACGAATCGACTTGTGCTGACGCGCTCGCGGTAATGCGGCGTTACGAGTTAGATATTTTTCCCCTCGTGCGTGAGGCGCTTTCGACTGGTGCCTGGGAATCAATTAAGCCGTGCGACCCCCGGTTGGTCGGAAACACCCACCAGCTGATCGCCAGCGCGTGGGATGGGCTCACGGCAGCAGCGCAGCGGGCGCGGTCCCTTGGGCTAGAGTGCCACATTCTGTCCGACGCCATGGAGGGCGAAGCGCGCGACCTTGCCAAGAGCCATGCAGCTATCGCGCTCAGCATCCTCCAGCGCGATGCACCATTCAAGGCTCCGTGCCTGATTCTCTCTGGCGGTGAAGCCACAGTGACTGTGCGCGGAGAAGGCCGCGGCGGGCGCAATACCGAGTTCATGCTTGCGCTAGCGTTGGCTCTTGAAGGTCGGGCTGGGCAGCACCGAATTCACGCTCTATCGGCGGGCACAGACGGCCTCGATGGAAGTGCTGGTGCAGCCGGAGCCTGGATAACTCCAGGCAGTTTGGCTCTAGCGCGTGTCCGTGGACTCGATCCGCGCGCGCATCTCGACGCGAACGACAGCGCGACGCTATTTGACAGAGTGGATGCATTGGTGCACACCGGTCCTACCCACACGAATATCAACGACTTTCGAGCCGTACTGGTCGAAGCCGGATGACTGCCGCTTTAATATCCGCTGGATCGCGTTGGCGTCTGCGCCACGGCTGGCAAAGCCAATCCGATGCTGCCGCGCTTAACTTGTGCCGGAACTACTTGTCCGTCGTCGGAATAGATCTTGTTGATGCAAGCATTGACGAACCACCAGACGCAATCAAATTACATAGCATGGAGATGGTTGACGCATTGATCAGCGGCAATCAGCCTTGGCTGGACTTGCGCCGTGTTGCGCTCGCCGCCGATTGGGCGCAGACGTTGCCACGCTTTGTACAACAGTACATGGTTCACGGCGATAGCTGGTATGGAATCCCGATCGGCATACACCGCGCCAACATGTGCTGGGTCAATGCCGCAGTGGCAAAAAAAAGCGGTTCGCAGCCACCTGTCGATGTCGCAGCGTTCTTGATGTGGCTTGATCAGGCGCAGCGGCATGCTCCGGCGCCGCTCGCCATCGGCGCCGAGCCCTGGCAAGTCGGTGTTCTGTTTGAATCGGTGTTGTTGGCAGTGGCGGGGCCACTGGCATATCTACGGGCCTTCGTGCAGCGCGATCCAAATGTATGGCGCGAAGTGGCGATTCTGGATGCGCTGCGTAGCTTGCAGACTTTAAGAGGTTTCGTCGATGACGACTACTTGGGGCTTGGCTGGGTCGATCAACTGGCGCGTGTCCAGCGCGGTGACGCAGCCGTGCAGGTGATGGGTGATTGGGCTCGCGCTGTCGATAGTTCGGATTTGCTCGGCTGGGCCGTACCCGGAACGGGTAATAAATTCGTGGCAATCGTCGACTATTTTGTACCGCGTGCTGGTGACAGCGGGTCAACGGCTGAGCGCGCTGCCAAAGTGCTCACAAGCCAGGAGTTTCAGCTCCACTTCGCGCGCCAGAAGGGGTGCCTGCCAGCCTTGCCTTCAGCTTGGGCCTGTGTTGATCTGGTGCGCGCACGTTTGCTTGGACTAAGGGCTGCAGTGTTGCCCTCGCTGACATTCGACCAATGCTGTGCCGTGACTACCAAGCAATCGCTGTTGGCCGTGGTGGCCGATCACTTTGTTCATCGGCGCGATCCTAAAGCCACTGCGCGGGTTCTGGCCGAGGTCGTCGGCTGAGTTAAGCACCAACAAAAGGTAAACGCCAGCGAACCATCATCAGCCCAATAATTGGATCGATCCAATTATTGATATCTGGAAGCTGTATTTCTCATCATGACAATACTTACTAACCCCTATTTTTTTTTGAGATAGGCGATGTTTAATAATTGGAACGTTCCAATTATTTTTGTCTAAAGGCAGTATTTATTATGAAAACACTTACTACAGCCCTGCTTTCCTTTGCGATATGCGGCGCAGTTTGCGGCTCTAACTGCGAGGCCGGAGAAGTCGAGGTGCTGCATTTCTGGACGTCTCCAGGTGAGGCCAAGTCGTTAGTCGAACTGAAGGCGCTTTTAGCGGCTCGCCGTCATGTCTGGAAGGACTTTGCCGTGGTGGGCGGCGGGGGTCAAAACGCGATGACCGCACTCAGACAACGTCTATTGGCTGGCAATCCACCGGCATCGGCAACGATCAAAGGCCCGGCGATTCAGGAAATGGCTGCGCTCAATGTCTTTGCCGATCTGGACGTCATGGCTAGGTTTGATCACTGGGACGAGGGGATACCCAAAGTAGTGCAACAGCAGGTGAAATACAAAGGCCACTATGTGGCGGTGCCTGTGAACATTCACCGGGTCAATTGGTTGTGGAGCAACTCCGAGGTTCTCACGAAGTCAGGCGTTGTTTCAGTGCCAACGTCATTTGACGCGTTTATGGTGGCGGCGGACAAAATCAAAGCTGCAGGATTTGTTCCCCTTGCACATGGCGGGCAACCCTGGCAAGACTTTGTTTTGTTTGAATCGGTCGTGTTGGGAGTTGGTGGGGCTGACTTTTTTAAACGCGCGTTCGTGGATCTCGACCCATACGCGTTGTCCAGCCCCGAAATGAAAAAGGTGCTGGAAACTTTTCGCCGACTAAAGCCCTACACCGACGATAAGTCGCGAGGCCGCGATTGGAACGTTGCCACAGACATGGTGATCAAAGGCAAGGCTGCATTCCAGTTCATGGGTGACTGGGCCAAGGGTGAGTTTTTGGTCGCAGGTCAGCGCCCAGGTCATGAATTCAACTGCACGCCGTCTCCCGGAAGTGCCAGCGCCTTCTCATACGTGGTGGATACCTTTACCATGTTCCAGCTCAAAGGCTGGGAGGCACAGAAGGCGCAGGGCTACCTGGCCTACGTACTCTTGGGCGACGAATTTCAAGAAAAGTTTAGCCAGCGCAAAGGCTCCATCCCCGTGCGCATGAACGTCAGTGTCGAGAAATTCGACGATTGTGGCCAATCCTCCCGTCGAGACTTTATCTCCAGTGAAAAGTCCAACGAACTGGTGCCATCCGTGGCGGTCGATATGGCGGTTGCCACCTGGACTCAGGCCGCATTGCGTGCAGTCGTTAGTGACTTCTGGAACATCGAAGCCCTATCCGTCAACGAAGCGATGAACAAATTGGTGCTTGCGGCAGCCAGCCCCAGACCGAAGTAATTCGGCCCCGCTAGTTTCATTGTCTATGGTCAACATATTTCCAATCATTGTCACGCGGAAGTGGAACGTTCCAATTCCCGCGACACTGCTACGCACAGGCCACGGGGCCTGGCGTATCCATATGAGCCCATTGGGCTCAATTTACTACCCCTGAGGAGACTGTGATGAGACTGAAGAAAACCCACCTATTGGCACCGGCAACGCTGGCGGCTACCTTGTTCGCAACAGCGATGCCCGCCCTGGCGCTCGACTACACCGGATACTTCCGCGCCGGACCGGGCTTTGCGACCGAGTCGGCCCCACGCGCGTGTTATGGCCTCAATGGCGGCAGCGCGGGCATGAAGTACCGCCTTGGCAACGAATGCGACTTCTATGGCGAGTTCCAGCTCAGCCAAGGATTCAAGCAAGACGGCATTGACTACCGAGCGACATTGATGCTCAACCAATATACGCCAGCCACCGACACCAATGGAACCGGTGTGGCGATCGAGCAGATGTGGGCAGAGGCTAAAGGGTTCGATGTTGCGCCTAACGCGACCTTCTGGATTGGCAAGCAACGCGGTCGGCGGGGTGATGTGCACATTGTTGATACCTTCTTTGTCGACATGGCTGGCGTGGGAGCGGGCTTTAATGGTCAGCCTGCCGGCCCTGGAAAATTTGGGTTGGCAGTCTACAAGACGGACAAGGACGCAAAGCAGCCCGGCAACCGGTTCAATGTTGAGTACGTTGGCGTGCCCACAGGCGCGGACGGATCCCTCAACTTTTTTGCCACTGCAACCAAGGGTGACTTTGCCACCGGCACCAACGGCTTTGGTTTTACCGTTCGCCATGACCAGGCCAAGCTGTTCGGAACTGGGCTGAGCAACTCGTTTTGGGTGCAATACGCACAAGGTTCAACCGCTTTGAATGCGAATTTCGGTGATCTGACCGCAGGGTCCGATGCCAACAGCTGGCGCGTTGTTGAAACCTTCAACTGGCAAGATGGAGCGCTCGGTGGGCAGGCTATGGCGCTGCTGGCACGCGAAAAGAATGGCGCCGGTGTGACGACTGATTCGGCAAGCATAGGCGGACGGATCTCCTATGCGTTCACACAGAACTTCAAGCTGGTGACCGAACTTGGTTTCTCGCAGTACAAGCCAGATGGCGGCAACACTGCCCAACTCACCAAACTGACTATTGCACCGACACTTTCTATCGGGCCAGGCTTCTGGAGCCGACCAGAGTTCAGGCTTTATGTGACCACTGCGCAGTGGAACACGGCTGCGGGCAATGTCACAGGACAGTCTGCCTTTGACAACAAGACCAGTGGCACCAGCTACGGTGCGCAAGTCGAGTGGTGGTTCTGATTGATTGATTGAGTGAGCGGTCTACACGCGCCGTGTCGACCGCTACTGCTTGGGCCGCAGCAAAGTGGCGATGTTGAAACAATTTCACCTTCCACAACTAGATTATTTGCACTAACTAGCCTGTGCGCCCGAGCAGTTGATTCCACTTCTTTGGACACTAGGTCCGAGTGAAAGGTAGATGCCATGAAACTGCGTAATCAGATTCTATCGATAGGCTTGGTTGGCGCCGCTATTGCTGCGCTAGTGGGCGCGGTGGGTCTTGTCAGCGCACTGCGTCTAGCGGACGCGTTCGACGGTGCAGTCCGCATGGGCCTGGCGGTGCAGAACAGCCAAAAGGCGGCGATGATGCATGGAGCAGTGCGTGGCGATGTCCAACGTGCCATGCTGGGGTCTATTGGCCGAGACAAAAACGAGATTGCGGCTGCGCAACGCGTGCTCGACGAGCACATAAAGAGCCTCAACGACGCGTTGAAGTCGCTGGAGAGCTTACCGCTGTCCGTGCAGACCAAAGCAAGCATCGAGCGGACACTGCCGCTCGCCAAAGTCTATACCGCTGCTGCGGCCAATATCGTAAAGCTGGCTGGTAGCGACACACCTGTAGCAGCGGCAATTGCCGTGCCTGAATTCCAACGGGTCTTCAATCAACTGGAAAAGCAAATGGTGGAGCAAGTGCTCGCCATGGGGGAGGACGAGAAGGCATTCAGCGAACGTATGAAAGCGGTTGTATGGCAGGCCGAAGTAATCGTGGGGTCCGCGCTGGTCGTGGCTACCGCAGTGTTGATAGTTGCCGCGCTGGGGCTTGCTCGGCATATGACGCCGCCGATGACCCGCGCTGTGCACGTTGCCGCATTGCTCGCCCAGGGAGATTTGTCTTCGACGGTGCATCCTGTTGGCAACGATGAGACAGTACAACTGCTAGGTGCCATGGCGGAAATGCAACTCAGTTTGATCGATATTGTGGGCGGTGTACAGGTCACTGCCTCGAACGTTGCGTTAGCCAGCGCCGAAATTGCCCAGGGCAATCGTGATCTATCCGCGCGCACCGAAATGCAAGCCAGCGCGCTAGAGGAAACCGCCGCCGCGATGCAGGAGCTCAGCGCTACGGTGGAGCAGAACGCAGAACGCGCCCAGTATGCAAATCGATTGGCGATGCTGGCATCTGATGTCGCCGCTAAAGGGGGCGGCTACATGACGCAAGTGGAGTCAACGATGCGTGTCATACATGACAGTTCCAAGAAGATTTTCGACATCGTGAGCTTGGTCGAAGGCATTGCCGCGCAGACCAATATCTTGGCGCTTAACGCTGCCGTCGAGGCTGCACGCGCAGGTGAGTCGGGGCGAGGCTTCGCCGTTGTAGCTGCAGAAGTACGTAGCTTGTCAGGCCGCTCCTCGGAAGCAGCCAAGGCGATCGCAGCGTTGGTCAACACAACCGTTGAGCGTGTTGATTTGGGCCGCACCGTCGTTTCGCAAGCTGCTGGCGCGATGACTGAATTGGTGGGCAGTATTCAGCGTTTGGCTGGGATCATGGCTGAAATCAGCGCTGCCAGCTTGGAGCAAAGTACCGGGGTTTCGCAGGTCGGCATGGCCGTCAACAACATGGATGAGACGACCCAGCGCAATGCGTCGCTGGTCCAGGAGATGTCAGCGGCAGCCAGCAACCTGAGCATACAAGCGCGGGAGTTGGTCCAGGTGGTTGCCGTGTTTAAGCTGAGCCAGTAGCGCCGTACCATTGTCTATTTCAATCACCTTCGTGGCGACCCGACTGCGGTGGCGCCGGCCTAGACTTAGTGGGGCCAAGGGTCGCAGAAGGTCGGCCTCAATGGACATGCTTGTCGGCGGCCTTCTTTTGTTTACATACCTCTTGCTATGCCCTTTGCCTAGCGAAGCGCAAGAACTAGAGATATTCACCGAAGAGGATCCGCCGTACAGCTTCACGTCTAAAGACAAGAAGCCAGCAGGGTACGGGGCGGAAGTCGTTCGCGAAATTCAAAAGCGCGTAATGAATCAGAGCCCCATAGAGATATACCCCTGGGCGCGAGCCTATCACGTGATCCGTACCCGTCCGGGCATCGTCGTGTTTGCGATGTCGAGAACCAAGGATAGAGAGCCACTGTTTCAATGGGTTGGGCCCATTGTGGAAAATGACTGGGTTCTTGTAGCCAAAAAGAGCTTGCAGCTGAAGGTGTCGAGTCTGAATGATGCAAGGGCGCTCACCAGTATCGGTGTAGTAAGGGACTATGCATGGGACAAATACTTGACCAGCCAAGGCTTTATCAATCTTGAACGGGTTGCCGAGTATCACTCCAATATTAAGAAGGCAGTTAGGGATAGGATCCAGGCCTTTGTGAGTTCAAACCTCAGCTATGAACATGAGCTTAAGGCGCAGTCCGTCAACGTCGACGAATTTGAAGTCGTGTTGCGGTTCAACACAGTACAGATGTACATCGCTCACTCAAAAGACAACGACCGGAACTTGGTACTAGCTTGGCAGAAGGCTTTTGATGATATGAAGCAGGACGGGACCGTCGAAAAACTCTTGAAGAAATGGCTGCCAGAAGCCAAAGTCCCTGGGGTCGCAAAATTGGCTGGTTTTTAGTCGTGTAGGTATCCCCGGCCTTACCGACCAGAGCCATATGACGCGTATCTTGACGCGCCAGTTTGGTTTTGCGCCGGGTGCTTTGCGCCAAGCTTCTGGCCATTGAGACCGCACCTCTGCAATAGCGTTCAAGACGCATCAGAGCTGCGGCCCGAGACTTCGGGCTGGTTCAACTCTTCGCAGGCTTCTTGTATGTCGGAATCTCTCAAAGGCCAGTTGCTGTGCAGCCTGGCCATGGTGCTGGTGGGCAGCACAGTCGTGGTCAGCAAAATCATCGGGCAGGATATCGAGCCCTTTCTGGCTACAGTCTTGCGCCATGCCGCTGCGCTCCCTGTCTTCCTGGTGTTGATGTGGGGTACCGGTGCGCGCTTTACCCGCGTCAGTTGGCGCGACGCGGCCTTGCTGATGGTGCAGGCCGCTGCCGGTAGCGTGGGCTACTCGGTGTTGCTGATCCAGGGTGTGCATCTGGCCAGCGCGGCGGACGCCAGTGTGGTGGCCGGCACGCTACCCGCAGTGTCGGCGCTGTTCGCGGTGCTCTTCCTCGGCGAGCGCCCCAGCTTGCGCATGGCGCTGTCCATTGGTCTGGCCACTGCTGGTGTAATGGCGGTCGCCCTGTCGCCCGACGCAGGCGCGCAGGCCAGCACCCGGCTGCAAGGCATTGCGCTGGTGTTGGCTGCCATTGCCTGTGAAGCCGTGTTCATCCTGGCCAACAAGCGGCTGTCGCAGCCCGTGCCGGCCTTGGCGCTGTCTGCGCTGATGTGCGCGGGCGGCTTGGTGATGTCGGCCTTGGCAGCCGTCTTCGCCGCGCCCACTTCAACCTCCACGTTGAGCACAGCCGCGCTGGCGGGCATCGCTTACTACGCGTGGGTGCCCACTGTTGGCGGCTTTCTGCTTTGGTATGCCGGTAGTGCCCGAACCAGTGGCGCCCTTGCATCGCTGGCGACGGTGTGGTTGCCGGTGTCTGCACTCTTGCTGTCCGCCTTTTTCTTGGGGGAGGCTGTCCACGTCTGGCAGTGGGTTGGCTTTGGCTGCGTGGTCGTGGCGATTGTGATGGCGTTCCGCAGGAATGGCATTGATTAAATCGGGCTGTAGCCCTCGTCAGGTATGCGTTAGGCGCTATCAAAGTAGTAGCATATCGTTGTGCCGTGGTTGTCGTCTACGGTTGTTTCCAACACCTACCGATGGATTCCGCCAGCCAGGCGTTGCATATCGCAAGAGACAGACTTGCCCAGCAACCCATGACACCCAACCAGTAAGCGCCTGCAACTCCGCAAGATTTGTCATACGGCTGTTTCTAAACTGCGTGCCATGTTCAACCGCATCAGAAACAGCACACCATGACGACCCCTCAATTCCCCCAGCATTTCGCCACCCTGGCTGACGCCATCACCGTCGTCGG
>NZ_JANXUQ010000007.1 GCF_025356155.1 Rhodoferax sp.
AGGCGTTGGAACAGGCGCAGGCGTTGGAACAGGCGCAGTTGTAGAAGTCGGCGCCGGAACAGGCGTAGGTGTTGGGACCGGCGCACCATCCGTTGGAGTAGGCTCAGGAATACTCTGAGGGTGAACTGCAGCGACGGACGCATCGGTTTGCCCGTCGGTAGGTTGATCCGCCCGCCCAATCGTCAAAGGCGCGACGTCTTCTTGGATCCGCAGCAGGCGCACAAAACTATGCGCATCGCTGCCATCGCCGCCACTCAAGCCCAAGGCCGTGGATTCGAGTTGTGTGGAAAGATCCCCGCCAGAAGCGATGATTTTGGCAACTTCTGCCGAGCCGCTGTTCAAGTCGGCGAGGGATGCTTCCGATTTGTCGGTACCGGCCGTGCCCAACAGATTGGCATCGATCAGCAGTTCCCGGCCAGACGTAACGATCAATGGCTGACCGTTGGGCAGAGCCAATTCGAGGCGCGTCCCGTCTTCGGTTACAACTTGCTGGCCTTCCTGCACCTCATCACCCACGCTCAGGGCTTTACGATTGCCGCTGGTGTCGACCACCCAAGCCTTACCTTGCAAAATAACGACAATACCGCGGGCTTGAGCAGAAACTTGAGTGGTAGCCATGGGGAATCCTTCAAATACAACAACACTAGATTGCTGTACTCTAAAGAAGACTGGGGCTCTGGTCTATTGTCCTTGGGTACAGGTAGGCTAACTACCTGGAATCTCTAATCAGTGGATTCCGTGCACCCGCAGCGCCAATTGCAGGCGATCTGTAATGTTGAGTTTGGCGAATACCGCACTTAAATGGGCTTTGACGGTTCTTTCTGAAATCTTGCACTGCACAGCGATGGCGCTATTGGATGCGCCGTTCGCGGCAAGAATCGCCACCTCAATCTCACGTTGGGTCAATACCTTGCGCCAGCTTGCATCCGGTACTGGCGGGGCGGCGACCATGCGATTGACGCCGTGGAGCAGCCGCTGCATCAGCGATTTACCGATCCAGACATGGCCGGTATCGACCACTTCCCTGACTTGCTTGAGGGTAGCCGCGTCCGAAAAAGCGTGGCAATAGGCTGCACAACCGGCGTCCAGTGCCAGCATCGCTTCATCGTCGTTGGGGTTAGAGCTGGCGGCGACCACGCGAATCTGGTCATTTTGCAGAATGCCGCGCCACATGGCCGACGCCCATGGCGGACGCCCAGTTAGCGACAGGTCCACCCAGGCGATTGATGAGCCCGGTGAACTGAGCTGCAAGAAATCATCGATCTGGGTGACAACCGTTTGTTTGGTAGTGCCCAGCGCCTTTTGCCAATGCGCCAGCAAACCGTTGTCATGCGTAACCAGAATCGTTTCAGGGTGGTGCTTCATCGCTCCGTCATGGCCTTTGCTTTGGCTCTTAGTATGGGCTTCATAAGGTAAGCAAGTACCGACTTCTTGCCTGTAAGAATGTCAACTTCTGCAACCATGCCAGGAATAATGGGGAATTTTTGTTGTCCAATACTATTGGAAAGCGTTCGTACGCGAACCACAAAAAACGCATTGCCCTTTTCGTCCAACACGGTATCGGCGCTAATCAACTCCAGCGTGGCGTCCAGGCCGCCATAGGTTGCAAAGTCATAGGCTGTGAATTTGACCAGCGCTTTTTGACCTGGGTGCAAAAAGGCGATGTCACGCGGCAAGACCCGCGCTTCCAGCAGCAGCGCGTCATCCGACGGCACCACTTCCACCAAATCTTTGCCGGGTTGCACCACGCCGCCTACGGTATTGACCTTGAGCTGTTTGATCGTGCCGTTGACGGGTGAGCGGATTTCGGTCTGTTTGACCCGGTCCTCCAGCGCTGAACTGCCTTCCAGCAGGGCGTTGAGCTTGGCATTGGTTTCGCTGAGTTCGGACCGCGCGATGTTGCGGAAGGTCAGCTCGATTTCTTGGATCTTGCGGGTAGCCTCGGCAACGGCGGACTCTAGCCTCGGAATGTCGGAATTGGCACTGTCGCGCTCACCGCGGTACCGCGCCACATCGCGTTCCAGTCGCAATAGCTCCACGTCCGAAATAGCGCCAGACTTGGCCAAGGGGCGCGTCATTTCCAGCTCCCGGGCCGTGAGGTTGTAACTTTGGGACGCTTGTTCACGCTTGGCACGCACCGAAATCAGCTCTTGTGACCGCTGCGAGGCCTGTTGACGGGACACGCCAATGGTTGCGTCAAGTTCTGCCTTTCGCGATTCGTACAGCGCCCGTTCCTGCTCCACAATCTCGGGCGTTTCTGCCACCACTTCTTCGGGCGGCGCAAAGCGCGAGCCTTCCGCCAGCGCCTTAAGGCGCGTTGCCTTGGCCAACAGCGAGTTGTATTGGGAGCGGTTTTCGCGCAGCGACGACACCATGCGTGTCGGATCGACTTTGAGCATCAGATCGCCAATCTTGACGGTCTGCCCCTCCTTGACCAGGATCTCCGACACAATCCCGCCGTCCAGGCTTTGCAGCACTTGCACCTGCCGTGAGGGTATGACCTTGCCTTCGCCCCTTGTTACCTCATCCAGCACGGCAAAGTTCGCCCAGATCATCAGCACAAACACCGCCACCACGCTGATCCACACCAGCACGCGTGCGCCGCGGGGCGTCTGTTCGGCAATGGCCCAATCCGCGTTGGCGTCGAAATCGCTGTCCAGCGCATCTTCGTGTTTGCCGGCCAGCGCCTGCATACCGCGATCGATGCCGCGCGCGCAGAGTGCGTAAAACTGGTTCCAGGCTGCCACCAGTTTGTTGGTTTTTTTAACTTCTACAACTTGTTGTTCCATCAGGCCGCCCTGCCTACTCTGCCGCTTTGCAGCGCATCCACGACTTGTGCCTTGGGTCCATCGGCCATGACCTTGCCATTGTCCACCACGATTAACCGATCGATCAGTTCCAGCAATGATGTGCGGTGTGTTACCAAAATCACTGTCTTGCCCTTACTAAACCGTTGCAACCGGGCCTTGAGCAAGTCCTCGCTCTGATGGTCCATCGCGCTGCTGGGTTCATCCAATAGCAGGATGGGCGAGTCGTTCAAAACTGCCCGTGCAATGCCCACGGCCTGCCGCTGCCCGCCCGACAGCGATTCGCCGCGTTCGCCAATCAGCATGTCAAAACCCCGAGGGTGGCGGTTGGCAAATTCCGTAACACCAGCCACCTCGGCCGCCGCGATGATGTCCTGGTCGTCGGTGAATGGCGAACCCAGTGCAATGTTCTCCTTCAGCGTGCCGAAGAACAGACTCACATCCTGCGACACAAAGCCGGCCGCGCGCCGCAGTTCCGCAGGATCAATTTGTCGCAGGTCAATACCGTCAATCAGGATCGCGCCCTCGGTCGGCTGGTACAAGCCCAGCACCAGGCGCTGGATCGTGGATTTACCCGAACCCACGCGGCCAATGAAAGCCACCTTTTCGCCAGCCTGAATCTTGAACGACACATTGCGCAACACCGCCTGCTGCTGGCCGGGGTAGGAAAAACTGACGTTCTTAAATTCGATCGACCCCTGGAAGCCGTTGCGGTGTAAAAACACCGATGCATCCGCCCGCTCGGGCTGGGTATTCATGTGTTTCTCGACGGATGCCAGGCCACTCTTGGCATTGTGGTATTGCATAAGCAGCCCCGCCACCTGGCCAAAGGGCCCCATGGCCCGACTTGCCAGCATGGACGCAGCGATGATGCCACCCATGCTGATCTGGTTGTCGGTCAACAGGTAGACGCCGACGATGACCATCACCACCGACACCAATTGCTGCAGCGTCTGCACCAGGCTCATGATGCTGGACGACAGCAGCTTGAGCTTGGTCCCCGTCTGCGCGATGAATACCGTAGATTGTTCCCACTTGCGCTGAAAAGCGCTCTCGGCCACCATGAACTTCACAGTCTCGATACCGACCAGACTTTCCACCAGCGTTGCGTTGCGTTGGGACGTAGCCCGCTGGGTAACCTCCACCAGCTCCTGCATTTTTTGCTGCACGACCATGGACGCGACGATCAGCACGATGATGCAAAACAGCGGTGGCAAGATCAGCCAGGGCGATATCCATGCGATCACGACGAAGAACACAAATACAAAAGGAATGTCTACCAAGGTGGTGATCGTGGCAGACGCCACAAACTCGCGGACCGATTCAAACGCACGCAGGTTGGCTGCAAAAGACCCCACCGACGCCGGCCGGTTGGCCATGCCCAACCCCAGAACGCGCTCCATAATGCGCGCCGACAGTGTCACGTCGATGCGTTTACCCGCCGTATCCAGTATGAAGGATCGCAGCACCCGCAGCAGCGTGTCGAAAAACATCATCAGGAACACCCCGATGGACAACACCCACAGGGTTTCTTCCGCTCGGTTGGGTACGACACGGTCGTACACCGTCATCGAGAACATCGGCATAGCCAGCGCGAAGACGTTGATCAGGAGGGCTGCCAACAAACTGTCGCGGTAAAGGCGCCAGTTCTGAAACACCACGCCCCAGAACCAGTGCTGCGACTTCAGCGCTCCAGTGTCTGGCGTGCGGGCGTCGAACTTGAAGATGGGGCGCACAAAACAGGCAATACCTGCGTACAGGTTGTCCAGTTCCTCGCGTGTCAAAACGTCAGACGACTCCCCGTTTTCGGGGAAACGCACACGCGCCTGGCCGGATTCCAGCCACTCCAGCAACACGCATGCCTGGTTTTCTTTCAGCAACAGGACAACGGGCAACAACCCCGGACGCAGCGCACCCAGCGAACGGCGTGCCAGCTTTGCGGTCATGCTTGCGCGCGCGGCAGCGCGCGGCAGCAGGTCTGGTGTGATGCGGTTGCCCTGCAGCGGCAGACCGGCAGACAGTGCTTCCAGCGTTGTGGTGATGCCAAAAATCTTGGCAATAGCGATGACGCTGTCCAGCAGCGGGTCGAATCGCACGCTGTGCTCCCCGATGCGCGGCGTGTTCGCGGGGGGGATGGCTTCAGTGGTGGGTATTGAGTCTTGCATAAGGTGCTTGGGCTTCGATTCTGACACGGCCCTCCATTACAGGAGGCGGTCGTCGTTCCCCAGCAAATTCAATGCGCCATGGATGCGGTTGCGCAGGCCCTTTCGCACCATCAGTTTCTTTTGTGCGGCGACCGGCAGGTCGGTCTGGTGGATCACGTTTTTCAGGATCAGCGTGTCGATCAAGTCTTCCAGTACCCGCACAAAACCCGCGTCTACCGCGTCAAACGCGGGCTCGGCCTTGAAAAACTGCTGGATGTCCGGATGGTTTTCTTCCAGCGTTTCGCTGCCAGGCTGCGGCTGCCGGGACACCGACTGAATGGAACCATCTGCATTTCTGGAAACGTGAAACATAGCGTTTTGCTCAGGAGAAAAGGTTCTTCGATCCAACGGCACCAGCCTGCTGCGTGGATATTAGCACCCAGTCGGCACTAGGCAACGGTTGGCGCCGACGCAATCACGCCGCCGCCGAGGCACACGTCGCCGTCGTACAACACGGCCGATTGCCCCGGCGTCACCGCCCACTGCGCTTCACCAAACTGCAGCGAGAAGCCTTGTAGATCGGCATCCGCCAAGTCGCAGGCCGCATCGTTCTGGCGGTAGCGGGTTTTGGCTGCCAGCGTGGCGGTGGCAACCGGCGCGCTACCGCCGGTCCAACTGGCGTCCAGCGCATGCAGCGTGTGGGATTGCAGCCACTGATGGTCGTGGCCCTGCACCACCCACAGCGTGTTGGTCGCCATGTCTTTGCGCGCGACAAACCAGGGCTGGTGTTCGCCGCCACCCTTTTGTGCGCCCTTGGCCTTTATGCCGCCAATGCCCAGGCCCTGGCGCTGGCCCAACGTATAAAAGCTCAGGCCCTGGTGTTCGCCCAAAAAGCGGCCTTTTGCATCGCGCATGGGGCCCGGCTCTTTGGCGATGTAGCGGTTCAAGAAGTCACGGAACGGACGTTCGCCGATGAAGCAGATGCCGGTGGAATCTCTTTTCTTCGCGTTGGGCAGGCCGATGTCTTCGGCAATCTGGCGCACCTGGGTCTTGTGCAGCTCGCCTACCGGGAACAGCGTCTTGGACAACTGGGCCTGGTTTAGCCGGTGCAGGAAATAGCTCTGGTCCTTGGACGGGTCCAAGCCCTTGAGCAACTCGTGCAGGCCGGTCTGCGGGTTTTGCCGGACCCTCGCATAGTGGCCGGTCGCAATCCTCTCGGCGCCCAGCCGCATAGCGTGGTCGAGGAAGGACTTGAATTTGATCTCGGCATTGCACAGGATGTCGGGGTTGGGCGTGCGTCCGGCTTGGTATTCGCGCAGGAATTCGGCAAACACGCGATCCTTGTACTCGGCGGCGAAGTTGACGTGTTCGATCTCGATGCCGATGACATCGGCCACGGCAGCGGCGTCGACAAAGTCGATGTTGGAGGTGCAGTAGCCCGGGTCGTCGGTACCAGCATCGGCCGCGCGGTCGTCGTCTTCCCAGTTTTTCATGAAGATGCCGATAACCTCATGC
Source organism: Rhodoferax sp. (assembly GCF_025356155.1). GTDB lineage: Bacteria > Pseudomonadota > Gammaproteobacteria > Burkholderiales > Burkholderiaceae_C > Allorhodoferax. Next base: position 6,467 of record NZ_JANXUQ010000007.1, read on the forward strand.
CCCTGTTGCTTCAGCAAATGGGCGGTCACCGCCGAATCGACTCCGCCGCTCAGGCCCACCACTACACGCTGTTTGCTGCTCATGGACGGATTTTACCGGCGGGCGCCTTGCCGTAGTGCATTAGGGAAATAAGCCCCTAGCCCTCGCCGAATGTGCGCAAGCCACTACTGTTTTAGTAGCAATACTCGCGCGATGGCATGGCGGCCGAGGGGCACGCTCTGCCCACTTTGGCCTCTGTTATACGCCGTTCGCAGCGCTCGACGACTGTCTGCACCCATCTCATGAGAAAGCGGCGCCCATCTGCTGGTTGCGCCGCCGCTGGGGTGGAAGTGCCAGCTTACTTTTCGGCAGGCACTACAACAACTGTATCACCGGGTTTACCGGGCTGCCCCTTTTCGCCTTGAGCGCCGGGAGGGCCTTGTGGACCGGGTACTGCAACGACGGCGCCGGGTACGACGACAGCGGGGCCGGTCGTTCCAGGAGGACCAGCCGGACCGGGCGCGCCGGCAGGACCGGGCGTCGTGACCACCACGGGAGAGGGGGGTGTGCTAGCGGGATTGCAAGCGCTTAGAAAAAATGCGGCAAGCGCAGTGGTAAGAAGAAGGGAAGTTTTCATAGTAGTCCTCATGTAGGTAGTTGACACGGACCCTACGTTAGCGAGGCTTGCGGCGCTACTCTGTGCGATGGAACACTGTGCGGTCGCCAAGCCCCGATCTTGTCGATCGGGGTAGGCACCGCCGCGTTGTACTGCGCCGATGGTGGAGACCAAGGCGCAATCCGCCTGCTTACTTTTGAACCGGCACAACAACGATGGTGTCGCCAGTCTTGCCAGTTTTGCCGGTGTCGCCCTTGGCGCCGTCGTAACCCGTGGCGCCGGTCGCACCCGTGCTGCCGGTAGCGCCCGTGGCGCCTGTTCCGCCGGAATTGCCTGTGGCACCGGTAGCGCCTGTAGCACCCGTGGCGCCGGGCACGGCGACGTTGGTCCCTGTGGCGCCGGTGCTTCCGGTTGCACCGGTTGCGCCCGCGGGGCCCGCAGGGCCTGGCGTCGTGATAACAACGGGAGCTGGCGTGCTGGCAGGGTTGCAGGCGCACAGGCCCAGCGTGGTTAACAGAGCGGCGAGTAATACGGTAGTTTTCATGGATGTCCTTTATGGGATGAATAAACGGCGAGCGCCAGTTGGCACTGGTGAGCGTCATCCGTAAGGTAGCGGCCCGAGCGAAATTCCTGCGTTCGCCAGCTCACATTCGGGCAAATTACTTTTTTGTCCGGGAGGTTTTGGCTGAGGTGCGTGGGGGTAAATCAGCCCTTAGCCCTCGAATATGTTGGGCGTATTGCTATGAAGTTTATAGCAAATAGGGTGCGTGCATGACGCTGGCATCTGCCTGCACCAGCGCCAGCGGGTAACGCGTGCCGCGCAGGTAGTCGTCCATGCACTGCACCAGCAGCGGGCTGCGGTGGCGGGCGGTGCTGGCGCGAATCTCGTCAGCCGTCATCCACAGCGTGCGCACGATGCCGGTGTCCAGCGTGCGGTGTGTGTCACACGCGCCCAGCGTGCCGCAGAAGGCGAAGCGCAGGTAGGTGGTGTCGCGGCCATTGGGGCCGATCTGGCGCGATAGGTAGATGCCGACCAGCGCGCTGGGCGTGAAGCCGTAGGCAGTTTCCTCTAATGTTTCGCGGGTGCAGGCCTGTTCGGGTGTTTCACCACAATCGAGGTGGCCAGCAGGGTTGTTCAGGCGCAATCCGTCGGCGGTTTCTTCCTCCACCAGCAGGAAACGGCCGCTTTGTTCTATCACCGCGGCGACAGTGACATGGGGTTTCCAGCGTATGTCCATACCCCATTATCAAAGGGAAATCAAAGGGGAAACCCGGGGAAGAGCCATGGGTGGTGGGCAGGGGCGTTCCATTTGCCCAAAACGGGTTTTACCTTGGGGATTGCGTGGGAAATTCAGTTAAGCTGTCCGGCGCCAACCACGCTGCCTCGCTTTTTCTGCCAGGTGCCTGTGTTGGCCTGTTGCAAATTGATTTAGCTGAGGAGTTGCTGCATGCAAACTGGTGTAACTACAGGGACGGCACAGCGCATTGGCGTACCGCGCGAGATTTTTCCGGGCGAAAAACGCGTGGCGACCGTGCCCGATGTGGTGGAGAAACTCATCAAGCTGGGTTTCACGGTAGGCGTCGAATCGGGCGCGGGAGACCAGGCCAACTTCAGCGATGACAGCTATCGCGCCGTCGGCGCACAGGTCATTGACGGGGCCGCCGCCCTGTGGGCCGCATCCGACATCGTTTTCAAGGTACGCGGCCCCAGCGCCGACGAAGTAGCCTTGATGCGCTCTGGCACCACGCTGATCAGCTTCATCTGGCCTGCGCAAAACCCCGAACTGATGCAGCAGCTCGCCGCCAAGCAGGTCACGGTCTTGGCCATCGACGCCTTGCCCCGCATGCTGAGCCGCGCGCAGAAGATGGACGCGTTGACCTCTCAAGCCGGCGTCACCGGTTACCGCGCCGTCATTGAGGCTGCCAACGCGTTCGGCCGCTTCTTCAACGGCCAGATCACGGCCGCAGGCAAGGTCCCACCGGCCAAGGTTTTCATTGCCGGTGCGGGCGTCGCCGGTCTGGCTGCCATTGGTACCGCAGCAGGGCTGGGCGCCATCGTGCGTGCCAACGATACCCGTGCGGAGGTGGCTGACCAGGTGACATCACTCGGCGGTGAATTCGTGAAAGTCGAGTACGAGGAAGAAGGTGGCGGCGGTGGCGGCGGTGGTTATGCCAAGGTCATGTCCGAGGGCTTCCAGCAGGCCCAGCGCGCGATGTACGCCAAGCAGGCCGCCGAGGTGGACATCATCATCACCACCGCGCTGATTCCCGGCAAGCCCGCGCCCAAGCTGATCACCGCCGAGATGGTGCGGTCGATGAAGCCCGGCAGCGTCATCGTCGACATGGCGGCCGAGCAGGGCGGCAACTGCGAGCTGACCGAACCTGGCCAGTCTGTCGTCAAACACGGCGTGACCATCGTGGGCTACACCGACTTGGCCTCGCGCCTGTCCAAACAATCGTCCACGCTGTATGCGACCAACCTGTTCCGCCTGACCGAAGAGTTGTGCAAGACCAAGGACGGCGTCATCAACGTCAACATGGAAGACGATGCCATCCGCGGCCTGACTGTGGTCAAGCAAGGCGCCATCACTTGGCCCGCGCCGGCACCGAAGCTGCCCGCGGCACCGGCGGCGGCCAAACCCGCTGCCGTGCCGGCGGCCAAAAAAGCCCACGGCCACGGCGCCCCCAGCGAACCCATGGCGGGCACCAAACTGGCCATCATGTTTGGTGTGGCGGCTGCGCTGTTCTGGCTGATCGGTGCCAACGCGCCCAAGGAGTTCATGTCGCACTTCACAGTGTTTGTGCTGGCTTGCTTTGTCGGCTACATGGTGGTGTGGAACGTGAAGCCCGCGCTGCACACGCCGCTGATGAGCGTGACCAATGCGATCAGCAGCATCATCGCCATTGGTGCGCTGGTGCAGATATCGCCCATTGCCGGAGCCGTGGACCGGCCGGACGACATCATCCGCTGGGTGGCTTCGGCCGGCATTGTGCTGACCGCCATCAACATGTTCGGCGGTTTTGCCGTCACCCAGCGCATGCTGGCCATGTTCCGAAAATAAGAATAAGAAAGAGGCACTTTCATGAATGCAGAACTGGCAACCGTCTCCTACATCGGAGCCACCATTTTGTTCATCCTGAGCCTGGGTGGGCTCTCCAACCAGCAGACCGCGTTGCGCGGCAACCTCTACGGCATGATCGGCATGGCGCTGGCCGTGCTGGCCACCGTGTTCGGCCCCAAGGTCAGCGCGGCCGGCATCCCGTGGATCATCAGCGCCATGGTCGTGGGTGGGGGCATTGGCCTGTACGCCGCGCGCACCGTGCAAATGACACAAATGCCCGAGCTGGTGGCCCTGATGCACAGCATGGTCGGCCTGGCGGCCATGCTGGTCGGCTTTGCCACCTTCATCGACCCCGAGGCGTCCAAAGGGTTTGAGGGTGCCGCCAAATCCATCCACGAGATGGAGATTTATGTCGGCATCCTGATCGGTGCGGTCACCTTCGCAGGCTCCATCATTGCGTTTGGCAAACTCTCGGGCCGCATTGGTGGCAACCCCTTATTGTTGCCTGGTCGGCATTGGATGAATCTGGCCGGGCTGCTGGTCGTGGTCTGGTTTGGCCGCGAATTCATGAATGCCCACGACATCCACGGCGGCATGACGGCGCTGATCGTCATGACCGTCATCGCGCTGCTGTTTGGTGTGCATATGGTCATGGCCATTGGTGGCGCCGACATGCCGGTCGTGGTGTCCATGCTCAATAGCTACTCCGGTTGGGCCGCAGCGGCCACAGGTTTCATGCTGTCCAATGACTTGTTGATCGTGATTGGGGCACTGGTGGGCTCCAGCGGTGCCATCCTGTCCTACATCATGTGCAATGCAATGAACCGCAGTTTCATCAGCGTGATTGCCGGTGGGTTTGGCACCACGGCCGCTGCGCCCAAGCCCACGGGCGATGCGGCACAACCGGCGGGGGAAGTAACTCCCGTGAATGCGACCGAGACCGCGGAGCTGCTGCGCGAGGCCAAGAACGTGGTCATCGTCCCCGGCTACGGCATGGCGGTGGCGCAGGCCCAGCACACGGTGTTCGAGATCACCAAGTTCCTGCGCGAAAAAGGTGTCAATGTGCGCTTCGGTATCCATCCCGTGGCGGGTCGTATGCCCGGCCACATGAACGTGCTGCTGGCCGAAGCCAAGGTGCCCTATGACATCGTGTTTGAAATGGACGAGCTGAACGACGACTTTCCCAAAACGGACGTGGTCATGGTGATTGGCGCAAACGACATCGTCAACCCCGCCGCGCAGGACGACCCCACCAGCCCCATCGCCGGGATGCCGGTGCTGGAGGTGTGGAAAGCCAAGACCTCCATCGTCATGAAACGCAGCATGGCCTCGGGGTATGCCGGTGTGGACAACCCGCTGTTCTACAAGGACAACAACCGCATGCTGTTTGGGGATGCGAAGAAGATGTTGGATGAAGTGCTGACCGCGCTCAAGGCCTGAAATGGAACTGGTTTTAGGGAAATCACGAATGCCCACTCTGGGTATTCACAGGCAAAATATCTGTTGCACTTTACAGTCGGGATAGGCAAGCATGACAGATCGCATTTGGCTCAATAGTTACCCCAAGGGTGTGGCCGCTGATATTGACGTGGCGGCATACACCTCCCTGGTGGCCTTGATGGAAGCCAGCTTCCAGAAGTATGCCGATCGCGTGGCCTACAACTTCATGGGCAAGGATGTCAGCTACGGCGAGACCGACAAGCTGAGCCAGTCCTTCGCCGCCTACCTGCAAAGCCTGGGTCTGGTCAAGGGCGACCGCGTCGCCATCATGATGCCCAACGTGCCGCAATACCCTGTTGCCGTGGCCGGCATTCTGCGTGCCGGTTTTGTCGTGGTCAATGTCAACCCGCTGTACACGCCGCGTGAACTGCAGCACCAGTTGAAAGATTCCGGCGCCAAGGCCATCGTCATCATCGAGAACTTCGCTACCACGCTGGAGAAATGTTTGTCGGCCACACCGGTCAAGCACATCGTGCTGTGCGCCATGGGTGACCAGTTGGGCCTGCTCAAGGGCACGATGGTCAACTACGTGGTGCGCAAGGTCAAGAAAATGGTGCCGGCGTTCAGTCTGCCCGAGGCCGTGCGTTTCAATACCGCGATTGCCCTGGGCAGCAAGGCAGCATTCAAGAAAGCGGACATCAAGGCGGACGATGTGGCCGTGTTGCAGTACACCGGTGGCACAACGGGCGTATCCAAGGGTGCCGTCTTATTGCACCGCAACGTGATTGCCAACGTGCTGCAGTCCGAAGTCTGGAACAGTCCGGCGATGAGCACCATCCCCGCGGGTGAGCAACCCACCGGCGTGTGTGCCCTGCCGCTGTACCACATCTTTGCGTTCACCGTGGGCATGATGCTGTCCATGCGCCAGGGCGGCAAGCTGATCCTGATCCCCAATCCGCGCGACATCCCCGGTGTGTTGAAGGAATTGCGCAACTTCACCATCCACACCTTCCCTGCGGTCAACACGCTGTTCAACGGCTTGGCCAACCACCCTGACTTCAACACCGTGGACTGGAGCCACCTCAAGGTGTCCGTCGGTGGCGGCACAGCGGTGCAGGGCGCGGTGGCCAAGCTGTGGTTTGAGAAAACCGGCTGCCCGATTTGCGAAGGTTATGGCCTCAGCGAAACCTCACCATCGGTGAGTTGCAACGTGGTCACGGCCACCGAATACACCGGCACCATCGGCGTGCCCTTGCCCAACACGTATATGAAGCTTTTGGACGATGACGGCGTGGAAGTGGCCGCTGGCGAGCCGGGCGAGATCGCCATCAAAGGCCCACAGGTCATGGCCGGCTACTGGCAGCGCCCCGACGAGACCGCCAAGGTCATGACCCCGGACGGCTACTTCAAGACTGGCGACGTCGGCGTGGTCGATGCACGGGGCTTCTTCAAGATTGTGGACCGCAAGAAGGACATGATTTTGGTCAGCGGCTTCAACGTCTACCCCACCGAGCTGGAAGACGTGCTGGCGCAAATGCCGGGTGTGCTGGAGTGCGCCTGCGTCGGTGTAGTGGATGCGAAGTCGGGTGAGGCCGTCAAACTCGTCATCGTTAAGAAAGATACCAACATCACCGAAGCCGATGTGCGCGCCTTCTGCAAGGAAAACCTCACTGGTTATAAGCAGCCCAAGGTGGTGGAGTTCCGCGCCGAGCTACCCAAGACACCGGTTGGCAAGATACTGCGCCGCGAATTGCGCGACAAATAAGAGCACTATTTCAGCCAACCCCGCTTGCGGAAGTACCACATGGGCACCAGCGCGCTGGCAATCATCAAGGCCAATGCATATGGGTAGCCCCAGGCCCAGTCCAGTTCGGGCATCATCTTGAAGTTCATGCCATAGATGCTGGCAATCAGCGTGGGTGGCAGCAAGGCCACGCTGGCCACCGAGAAGATCTTGATGATCTTGTTCTGGTTGATGTTGATGAAACCGACGGTGGCATCCATCAAGAAGTTGATCTTGTCGAACAGAAACGCCGTGTGCGAATCGAGTGAGTCGATGTCGCGCAGAATCTGGCGCGCCTCTTCAAACTGCTCACCGTTGAGCATCTTGCTGCGCATCATGAAGCTGACCGCGCGGCGCGTGTCCATCACATTGCGGCGGATGCGCCCGTTCATGTCCTCGTGGCGGGCAATGGCGCCCAGCACTTCACCAGCCAGCGCATCGGTCACGTCGCCAGACAGCACCTTGGTGCTGACCTTCTCAAGCTCGTCGTAAATACCTTCCAGCGTGTCCGCGGAATATTCGGCATCGGCATCGAACAGCTTGAGCAACACTTCTTTGGCGTCTTCGATTAAGCCGGGTGCGCGGCGTGCCCGCATGCGCAAGAGCCGGAACACCGGCACGTCTTCATCGTGGATGGAGAACAGCACGCCCTTGCTCTTGAGCTCGTCGTTGACCTGGTTCAGGATAAAGGCGACGCGCACGGTGCGCGGTTCGTTATCGTCAGCGATCAAAAAGTCGCTGCGAATGTGCAGCTCGCCGTTGTCTTCTTCGTAAAAGCGTGCGGATTCTTCGATGTCCTCGTCCATCGCGTCTTCGGGGATGGACAGGCCGTAGTATTGCTTGACCCAGCGTTTTTCTTCAACGGTAGGGGATTCAAGGTCCACCCAGATCGGCTGGAACTGGGAGAGTTCTTCCAGCGACTCGATTTCTTCCTGAAAGAGCCGCCCGTTGGCGAGGGTAAAAATATTGAGCATGGCGATTCAATCGGTCAATCGGGGTCAGATTCCAATTATTCGACGCGAACAATTGTGGGTCGCTACAGCTTTCGACTAATTGGAATCTGACCCCAATTAAATGCGGAAGCTACCGACAGGGGTAGTTGTCCAAGAAAGGCGCTCCAGAAGTGCTGCTCTTCAAATTATCGCACTGTGGTGGGGAGTTTTACACGGGTAAAACGGGCGTCGCCATGGTGCTGGTGGTTGCATCGCGTTACCAAAAAAAAGGCATTGCATTTCCCCTGGTTCAGGCGCATAGTTATTTCACAGCAATCAATTTAGATAATTTTTTGGTTTCTGTTCTCACCGCGCAATGCCCTGGAATGCAGCGGCGAGGTTTTTAACCTGTGAGCAACTGGAGGCTATTTATGAATTTGACGATCAGCGGTCACCATCTTGAAGTTACCCCGGCCCTGCGCAGTTACGTTACGACCAAGCTAGATCGAATCATGCGACATTTTGACCAAGTGGTTGATGTCAAGGTACTTCTAACCGTTGAGAAGCAAAAGCAAAAGGAGCGACGGCAGCGTGCCGAGTGCAACATCCACGTCAAGGGCAACGACATGTTTGCCGAAAGCTCGCATGAAGACTTGTATGCGGCTGTGGATGACTTGGTAGACAAGCTCGACCGCCAAGTGGTCCGCCACAAGGACAGGTTGCAAGACCACCACCATGAGGCACCGAAGCGCCTGATGTAATCGCTTCACCGCCATTGGGCACTAGAGCAGCCGCCCTTACCAGGGCGGCTTTTTTGTGCATAATCGGCTCCACACCATGAACCGACTAGCCAGTATCCTGTCACCTGAGCAAGTGCTCGCGCACGTTGAAGTGACCAGCAAGAAGCGCGCTTTTGAAGAAGCTGGCCTGTTGTTTGAAAACCTGCACGGCCTGAGCCGCGCGCTGGTGACCGACAGCTTGTTTTCGCGCGAGCGGCTAGGCTCCACTGGGCTGGGCCACGGTGTGGCCATCCCTCACGGTCGCATCAAAGGACTGAAGGCGCCCATGGCGGCCGTGTTCCAATTGGCTAACCCAATTGGCTTTGATGCCCCTGATGATGTGGTGGTCGGCCTGCTGATTTTCTTGCTGGTGCCCGAAGCTGCTACCCAAAAACACCTCGAAATCCTGTCTGAAATTGCCGAACTGCTGAGCGATGCCGAACTGCGCGAACGCATGTTGGCCAGCGGCGACGCTACGCAATTGCACTCCCTGATCGCAGGCTGGCAATCGGCCCACGTCGTTTGACCCTGGCCTCTTGCGCCGCGTTGCCTTGTGAAGCCCACCGTTGTCAGCGCCGACGTACTCTTTGAAGAGTTCCGTGGCCGCTTGCGCTGGGAATGGGTGGCAGGGCTGGGCGCATCCGAGCGACGTTTTGACGAAGTCGCCGTTCGGGCCGCCCGCTCTGGCGCAGACTTGGTCGGCTACCTCAATTACATCCACCCCTACCGCGTGCAAATCCTCGGTGAGCGGGAGATTGCCTACATCACCAGCGCCACGCCTGAGGATTGCGCCCGCCGTATTTCCCGCATCGTGACACTGGAGCCGCCGGTTTTGGTTCTGGCCGATGGACAGCAGGCTCCGCAAGCCTTGTTGTCGATGTGCGAGCGGGCGCAGATACCTATGTTCGCCACCGGTGAGTCTTCCGCGTTCGTTATCGACGTGTTGCGGGCCTATTTGTCCAAACACTTTGCCGACCGCTCCTCCATGCACGGTGTGTTCATGGACATTCTGGGTCTGGGCGTGTTGATCACCGGCGAGTCTGGCTTGGGCAAGAGCGAGCTGGGTCTGGAACTGATTTCTCGCGGCAACGGCCTGGTGGCCGACGACGCGGTGGATTTGTACCGCATCAACCAGACCACGATTGAAGGGCGCTGCCCGGAGTTGTTGCAAAACTTACTGGAAGTGCGTGGCATCGGCCTGCTCGACATCCGCGGGATATTTGGCGAAACCGCTGTGCGCCGCAAAATGCGGCTCAAGCTCATTGTGCACCTGGTGCGTCGAGAAACGCTAGAGCGTGAATACGAGCGCATCCCTTACGAGCCGTTAACCCAGGATATCTTGGGTATTCCCGTGCGCAAAGTCGTCATTCAGGTGGTGGCGGGCCGCAATATTGCGGTGCTGGTCGAGGCTGCCGTGCGCAACACGATTCTGCAATTGCGCGGTATCGACACCTACCAGGAATTTGTCGAACGCCACCGAAAGGCGATGGCCGACGACAATTAGCCCCCGCGTTGCTTGTCCCGGTCGATTCGGTTGGGGCATTTATCCTTGGTGCAGGTCGCATACAGACTCAGCGCATGGTCTGAAATGACAAAGCCTTTGGCCTTGGCGACCGCATGCTGACGGCTCTCAATCTCGGCGTCGTAAAACTCTTCTACCTTGCCGCAATCCAGGCACACCAGATGGTCGTGGTGCTGGCCCTCGTTCAACTCGTAAACCGCCTTGCCGCTCTCAAAATGGCTACGGCTCAGGATGCTGGCCTGCTCGAATTGGGTCAGCACACGGTAAACGGTGGCAAGGCCCACGTCAGAGCGGTCTTGCAGCAGGACGCGGAACACATCTTCGGCAGTCAGGTGGCGCTGTGCGCTGCGCTGGAACACCTCCAGTATTTTCAGACGGGGGATGGTGGCTTTGAGACCGGTGTTTTTCAGTTCGTCGATGTTGGTCATGGGCATCTTTCCGCCGGGTGCGCTCAGAGGGGGGCGCGGTGCTCAACCGCTACAATCCGCTGATCATATCTCGCGTAACCACCCATGTCCGACATTCATTGCCGTAGCCGTAATCTGACCCTGATAGCCTTGGCCTTTGTTGGCATAGCGGGCCTTGCGGGCTGCGGCAGCTTCAACGGCGCCAGCACACGCATCGCCGGGATCGTCTCTCCGTACCGGGTTGACATCGTGCAAGGCAATGTGGTGACCAGTGAACAACTGGCACTGGTCAAGCCCGGCATGCTGCGCGCCCAGGTGCGTGACGTCCTGGGCACGGCGCTGCTGGTCAGCGTATTCCATTCGGACCGTTGGGACTATGTATTTACCCTCAAGCAGCAGGGCGTGGCGTCGCAATCCCGAAAGTTGACCGTCTTCTTCAAGGGGGATGTTGTGGACCGTGTCGAATCCGATCCACTGCCGAGCGAGGCTGAGTTTGTTGCTACGCTGAAGTCGCCTTCCTTGCCAGGCTCCATTCCCAGCCTGGAAGCTTCTGACGAGAGCTTGAAGAAATTCCCTCCACCCAAGCCGGGTGTCATTCCACCCGCTCCGACGATCGCCCCTGCCGACTACCCCCCGCTGGAAGGCGGTCGTCCTTAGTCTTGCACCTGAAGGAATCCGCGACATGACCCACAAGATCGCAGTGGCCGGCGCATCGGGCCGTATGGGTCAGATGCTGATGGACGCCATCCGCAATGCCGACGATTGCAGCTTGACTGGTGCGCTGGATATGCCGGGCTGCCCGACCATTGGCCAAGACGCGGGCGCCGCATCCGGCAAACCGGTGGGTGTTGTGATCACCTCTGATTTGCACGCCGGCTTGAAACCCAGCGATGTATTGATCGACTTCACCCGCCCTGAAGGCACATTGGCCCACCTCAAGGTCTGCCGCGAACTGGGTGTGGCTGCGGTTATCGGGACCACCGGTTTCACCGATGCGCAAAAGGCCGAAATCGCCACCATCGCACAAGACATTGCCATCGTCATGGCCCCCAATATGAGCGTGGGCGTCAACGTCACGCTCAAGCTGCTGGAGATGGCCGCCAAGGCGCTGTCTACCGGATACGACATCGAAATCGTTGAAGCCCACCACCGCCACAAAGTGGATGCGCCCTCGGGCACGGCCCTGAAGATGGGTGAGGTGATTGCCGACGCGTTGGGCCGCGACCTGAAAGACTGCGCCGTCTACGAGCGCTACGGCGTGACCGGCGAGCGAGATCCGTCCTCCATTGGTTTTGCCACCATCCGCGGTGGCGATATCGTGGGCGACCACACTGTGTTGTTTGCCGGTATTGGCGAGCGTATAGAGATCAGCCACAAGTCCTCCAGCCGGGCGACCTATGCCCAGGGCAGCCTGCGCTCGGTCCGCTTCCTTGCGGACAAGAAAACTGGCCTGTTTGACATGTTCGACGTGCTGGGCCTGCGGTGAACGCACTCGACCTGCTGCGCCAGGGTGATGCAGTAACCAACGGCGTGGCGCTGGTGTTGTTGGTCATGTCGGTGGGGAGTTGGATCGTGATTTTATGGAAGGCCTGGCTCCTGCTGCGCGCCCACCGTGATGTAGCCCGCAGCACGGCCGCCTTCTGGCAAGCGCCTACCTTGGCAGATGGATTGCGTTCCCTGCAAGTCTTTGACCGCGAAGTCCTGGTCGCTCCGTTGGTTGAGGCCAGCCAGGTGCAAACCAGCGGCACGCTGGCCGGTGCGGGCGACAAATCCCAACAATTGACACGCTTGCTGCGCGATGCCCTGCACTCCGTGCTGCTCAAGCTGCAGGCCGGCCAGGTGTTGCTTGCCACCGTCGGCTCCACCGCGCCCTTTGTGGGCCTGCTGGGCACGGTCTGGGGCATCTACCACGCGCTGATCGGCATCTCGGGGGCAGGGCAGGTCAGCATAGACAAGATCGCCGGCCCCGTGGGCGAGGCCCTGATCATGACCGCTGCGGGCCTGACTGTCGCGATACCCGCCGTGCTGGGCTACAACGTGCTGGGCCGATACATCGGGCGCATAGAGGCCGATCTGGAAGGTTTTGCCCGTGACCTGCGCGAGCTGTTGATCACGCAAAACACCTCATCATGAGCATGACAATTCGCCGCCGGGCCGCCCCAAGGCGAATTCGCACCTTCGGGGGGCAGCGACCCGCTCACGCGTCGGCGGCCGCAGATGCATTCACGTTGTGGCAATATGCTCTGCACGGCCTCAAGCCCGTGCGGGGGCGGAGCGCGGGGGCGCAATGACTTTCGGCCGTCTGGAGCGCACCGCCGCTTCCCAGCCCATGAGCGACATCAACATGACGCCGCTGGTGGACGTGATGCTGGTACTGGTCGTCATCTTCATCATCACCGCGCCGCTGATGGTCAGCGCAGTCAAGGTGGACCTTCCCAAGACCACGGGCGGGGCGGCGCTGGAAGCACCCAAGTTCGTATCGCTGGCGGTGGACAAGGCCGGTCGGGTCTTTGTGGATGACAAGCCCTTGGCACCTGATGCCATAGCCGCTGCGCTGCGCCAAGCGGGCGAACGCAACCCCGATACCGAGGTGCGCTTGCGCGCCGACACCGCCGTACCCTACGGCCGCGTGGTCGAGCTGATGGGCATGGCCCATGTGGCCGGTCTGCACCGAATCGGTTTCGTGACCGAAGAGAGCGCGCCCCCACGCTCCACCGCAGTGCGGGTCGCTGCCCCCCATGGGGGCTAATTTGCCTTGGGGCGGCCCGGCGGCAAATTGCCGTCGCTCCAAGTTCTAGTGGCACTATGGCGGCTGCACCTAAAATCCCTCTAGGCACTCCATTCGGCGGCCCTTTAGCGGCCCTCAGACCCATGCAAGACAAATACCAACACCTGGACATCGAAAAAGCGGCGCACGCACACTGGGCTCAGCCCTTGTGGAACGGGCAGAACGCCTACCGCGTAACCGAAGACGCACGCGATGCCGAGGGCAACCTCAAGAAAAAGTTCTACGCCTGCTCGATGCTGCCCTACCCCAGCGGCAAGCTCCACATGGGCCACGTGCGCAACTACACCATCAACGACATGCTGGCGCGCTACCTGCGCATGAACGGCCACAACGTGCTGATGCCCATGGGCTGGGACGCCTTTGGCCTGCCCGCCGAAAACGCCGCGTTGAAGAACAAGGTGCCCCCAGCCAAATGGACCTACGACAACATCGCCTACATGAAGGGCCAGATGCAGGCCATGGGCCTGGCCATTGACTGGAGCCGCGAGGTCGCCACCTGCGATCCGTCGTATTACAAATGGAACCAGTGGCTGTTCCTGAAGATGCTGGAAAAAGGCATTGCCTACCGCAAGACCCAGGTCGTCAACTGGGACCCGGTGGACCAGACCGTCCTGGCCAACGAACAGGTCATAGACGGTAAGGGCTGGCGCACCGGCGCTACTGTTGAGAAGCGTGAGATCCCCGGCTACTACCTGAAGATCACCGACTACGCGCAAGAGTTGCTGGACCATGTGCAGACCGGCCTGCCAGGCTGGCCCGAGCGCGTCAAGCTGATGCAGGAAAACTGGATCGGTAAATCCAGCGGCGTGCGTTTCGCGTTTACGCACGACATCAAACGTGCCGACGGCACGCTGATCGGCGACGGCCGCATGTATGTGTTCACCACCCGTGCCGACACCATCATGGGCGTCACGTTTTGCGCGGTGGCGCCTGAGCACCCGCTGGCCGCGCATGCAGCCGCCACCAATCCAGCCTTGGCCACTTTCATCGAAGAGTGCAAAGCCGGTGGCACCACCGAGGCCGAGCTGGCCGTCAAGGAAAAGCTGGGCATGCCCACGGGCTTGCAAGTCATCCATCCGCTGACCGGCGACCCGGTGGACGTATGGATCGGCAACTATGTTCTGATGGGTTATGGCGACGGCGCCGTGATGGGTGTGCCCGCGCACGATGAGCGCGACTTCGCCTTCGCCAAAAAATACAAACTGCGCATCGACGATGTCGTGCACATCGACGGCCTCAGCTACGACCACGACCACTGGCAAGAGTGGTACGGTGACAAGCAACGCGGCGTCACCGTCAACTCTGACGTCTTCAGTGGCCTGAACCACGTTGATGCGGTCAACGCCGTGGCCAGCGCGCTGCAACACAAAGGCCTGGGCGAGAAGAAAACGACCTGGCGCCTGCGCGATTGGGGCGTTAGCCGCCAGCGCTACTGGGGCACACCCATCCCCATCATCCACTGCACCGAACACGGCGCCGTGCCGGTGCCCGAGAAGGATCTGCCGGTCGTGCTGCCGCAAGACTGCGTGCCCGATGGCTCCGGCAACCCCCTGCACAAACACGAAGGCTTCCACGCCGGCGTAGTCTGTCCGGTGTGTGGCAAGGCCGCGCGCCGCGAGACCGACACGATGGACACGTTTGTCGACAGCTCGTGGTACTACATGCGCTATTGCGATCCGCAGAACATCGACGCGATGGTGAACGGCGGCGCCGCCTATTGGATGCGCGACCAGCAACAGGCCAAGGGCGGCAGCGGCATGGACCAGTACATCGGCGGCATCGAACACGCCATCCTGCATTTGCTGTATGCACGCTTCTGGACCAAGGTCATGCGCGACCTGGGTCTGGTGACAATAGACGAGCCGTTCACCAAACTGCTGTGCCAGGGCATGGTGCTGAATGAAGGTTTCTACCGGGTGGGCGAGAAGGCTGGAAAGCAGTACTTCTGGGCACATGAGCTGGATATCGTCCGCGATGAGCACAACAAAGTCATATCTGCCACCACCAAATCGGATGGTGTGCCGGTGACCTATGAAGGCTGGACAACCATGTCCAAGTCCAAGAACAACGGTGTAGATCCGCAAGATCTGATCGCTAAATACGGCGCCGACACTGCCCGTATCTACACCATGTTCACCGCACCACCCGAGGCCACGCTGGAGTGGAATGACGCCGCAGTGGAAGGCAGCTACCGCTTCCTGCGCCGTGTGTGGAACTTTGCCGTCAAACTGTCTGCTATGGATTTGGTAGCTGCTCACGCACATTTGGCGAGGGCTAGCGGCCTAAAATCCTTAAGCTTTGGCAAGGAAGCCAAGGTTTTGCGCCGCGAGATGCACACCGTGCTGAAGCAGGTGGACTACGACTACCAGCGCATGCAGTACAACACCGTGGTGTCGGGCGCCATGAAGATGATCAATGCATTGGAGAGTTTTACCCCCACGCTCGGCACTAGCGTGTCCTCGCTGCCCCCCGAGGGGGCCCTCCCGGCTAGGGGCGGCCCGTCGCCGCTCGTCAACGCTACGGAATCTGAGGGTGATTTGGTGGCTGTGCTGGAAGGCTTCTCGCTGTTGCTGCGCGTGCTGTACCCGGCCACACCCCACATAGCCCACGCATTGTGGAGCGAGCTGGGTTATGCCAAGGGCAGCGGTGACTTGCTCGACGCGCCTTGGCCGCAGGTGGACCCTGCCGCCTTGGAGCAGGACGAGATCGAACTGATGCTACAGGTCAATGGCAAGCTGCGCGGCTCGGTGCTCGTGCCGTCGGGCGCTTCCAAGGAAACCATCGAGGCGCTGACCTTGGCTAACGAGACCTTTGTGAATTTCGCCGCCGGTGCGCCGATCAAACGCGTCATCATTGTGCCGGGGCGCCTGGTCAATGTGGTTCTCTAACGTGCAGCCCATGCTGCTACGTCGCCGCACCGCCATCACCGCTGCCCTGGCCGCAGTTGCCCTGGCCGGTTGCGGCTTCCAATTGCGCAGCAGCCAGACCTTCGCCTTCCAGACGCTGGCGGTCACGCCTGAGCGCAACGGCCTGGTGGCGGCGGATTTGATCCGTTACTTCGGCAAGTCCATCGTGCCCCTCGTGCCGGTGCGCGGGTCCGAGCCGCCGCAGGTCATCGTGGATGTGCTGCAAGAGGTGCGCGAGAAAAATGTGGTCGGTGTCAACGCCTCGGGCCAGGTGCGCGAGTTCCAGCTCCGGCTGCGCCTGCAGTTCCGCATGCGCCTGCCCGACGGCCGTGAGCTGATTGCGCCGACCGAGATTTCGCAACAGCGCGACATCAGTTTCAACGAATCCGCCGTACTGGCCAAAGAGGCCGAAGAAGTGCTGCTGTTCCGCGACATGCAGAACGACATCCTCCAGCAGCTGCTGCGGCGCCTGGCGGCGATCAAATCGCTGGAAGCACCCTGAGCGCACAGGCGCAGAACAACGCCCGCTAACCGGGTTGACTGGCGACCCGAGCTACCACAGAAAGACAACCGCATGGATCTTCGCCTGGCACTCTATGAACTCGCAGCCCAGCACAAGCTGGATGCTGCTGGCTCCGACAAGCTAGCCCAGATAGCCGGGCTGCACCGCGAGCCGCCTCGGCTGGCCTACTGGCTGCCACGCGGCGTGGCCGTGCTGGCGGCGGCGCTGGGTGGCTTCGGCATCATGCTGTGGATAGCGGCCAACTGGGAGAC
This sequence comes from Rhodoferax sp., assembly GCF_025356155.1. GTDB lineage: Bacteria > Pseudomonadota > Gammaproteobacteria > Burkholderiales > Burkholderiaceae_C > Allorhodoferax. Next base: position 23,455 of record NZ_JANXUQ010000007.1, read on the forward strand.
GCTGGGGCGCTTCGGGCGGTTTGGGCTGCTGCAAGCCTTGTTTCTGGTGATGTGTGTGGGCGCCCTGGTCAAACCTGCTGCGCGTGCACCTTTGGGCTTGCTGGCGCTGCTCACCATTGGCGGTCTGTTTGCCTATTTTGGCCAGACCTACCAAACCGGCGCTGATCCCTGGCAGTTGTTTGCCGTGTGGGCGATGCTGGGCTTGCCGCTTGCTTTAAGCGTGCGCAGTGACGTGTTGTGGACACCGTGGGCGCTGATCGTCTGCACCGGTATCTCGCTGTGGGTGTATGCGCATACCAGCCACCACTGGCGTGTGCAGCCGCAAGACCTGCACATCTATGCCATCGCCTGGAGCGCCGCTTTGGCGCTGACGCTGGCCCTGAGCTCGGTTTTCACGCGCTGGAGTGGCAGCGGCGCCTGGGCCATGCGCACGGCGGTCACGCTGACCACCCTCATGATCACCACGAGCGCTTTGGGAGCCCTGTTCGACCAGGAGATGTCTTTGCTGTACGGCCTGGGTTTGCTGCTCATGGCAGGCGCTGCTCTGGCACTGGCAAGCGCGCAATTGTTCGAGATTTTTGCGTTGAGCGCGGTTGGGTTGGGGCTCAATGTGTTGCTGATTTTCGGCTTGGGCAAATTGTTATTCCGGGATGCGCGGGGCGACAACTGGGTGGGAGCCATGCTGTTGCTCGGTGTGGCGGCTGCGGGCCTGCTGGCTGCTACGGTGAGTGTGCTGCTGCGTTTGTCGCGCCGCCACGCCTTGCAGGAAGGGGGCCGCGTATGAGCCCCGACCGTTTGGATATCGCCATTCAAGACGCGATTACCGCCGGTGTGTTGCCACCCGAGGCCCGCCGCCCGGAGCAGGACCACCGGCCATGGCCGGTGGTCCTGCTGACTGCGCTGGGCGCCTGGCTAGCCGCCGTGCCCTTGCTGATTGTGGTCGGCTTGATGGTGGGCGATGCAGCGTTGCGCGGCGTCGGCACCTACGCCATTGGCGCCTTTGTGCTGGCCGGGGCCGTGGCGATGCTGCGTTCGCGCACGCTGCCTCTCTTCGTGGAGCAGTTGGCCGTACCGATGCTGATGGTCGGTGGCAGCCTGCTGGGTTATGCGCTGTTCCGTGACATGCCGGATCGCATCGCAGCAGTTGCTTCGGCAGCCCTGGTGGCTGCGGTTGTCTGGGCGGTGCCCAAGCCCTGGCTGCGGGTCTTGTTGGGCGCGGGCGCTGCGGCCCTGGTCGGGCTGGCGGTGGCGCCCATCCACTTGAATATTTTTGGCGGCTCCGAATGGCCCAGTGTCTGGCTGGCGCTGCATGTGCTGGTGGCGATTGCACTGGCCGGCGCATGGATGCAGCGCACGTTGTTCAGCGAGGGTGCAGAAGCGCGGTTTGCCGCTGCATGGGAATCGTTGTCGGTTGGCTGGCTGCTGGTGGCCTTGGCCGGGCTGGCCTTCTGGGCCGGCATGACCTTTTTGGTGGGTGCCAGCCTGGGTGGCGGAGGCCAGATGGCCGGTGAGATTGCGCGCGAGCTAGGCCCGAAACAAGCTTCAGCGCTGGACGGCATGCAGACGCTGCGCTTCGGGTCCTTAGCGCTGGCGCTAGCCGCCGCAGCCTGGCTGGCCACCTGTTGGCCACGCGTGCGCAACACTTGGTGCGCCGCTGTGGCCCTGGTGCTGGTCGTGCTGGCTGCCTTCATGCCGTCGCTGGGGGCTGTGCTGCTGGTGATGGCCTATTGCGTGGCCGCCGGGCGCTGGCGCGTGGCTTGCGCAGCGGGTGTGGCAGCGGCCTGGATCATCGGCGCGTTTTATTACCAACTGAGCTGGCCGCTGGCGGACAAGGCGCTGTTACTGGCCGGTGCTGGTGCCGTGCTGGCGGCCCTGGCCTGGTGGGCGGCGCGCAGCACGCGGGCGACAACACAAGCTGCCGCCGTGGATTCGGGAAGCTTTGGCAAGCCGCAGCTCGGCTTGGCATTGGCAGCGGTATTGGTGCTACTGGTAGCCAACGGCGCCATCTGGCAAAAAGAAAACCTGATTGCCCACGGCCAGCCGCTATTTGTGCCCCTGGCGCCCGTCGATCCGCGCTCGCTGATGCAGGGCGACTACATGGCGCTGCGCTTCGCCCTGCCCACCGATGTGTCTACGGCGGATGTCGAGGTGGCAACAGGGCAGCGTCCGCATGTGGTCGCCAAGCGTGATAGAGGCGGCATCGCGACCGCACTACGCCCCGACTTGGGAACGCCGTTGGCCGACGACGAACTGCGCATCGAACTCTCACCCAAGAACGGTGGCTGGGTGCTGGTCACAGACGCCTGGTTCTTCAAGGAAGGCGAGGCCGAGCGCTGGGCGCAAGCGAAGTACGGCGAGTTCCGCGTCAACGCCGATGGACGCGCGCTGCTGGTCGGTTTGCGCGGGGCTGATCTGGGCGTGTTGTAAGTGCGGTTACAGCAATTGTTTTTGCCTTGGGTGTTACCCCGATCATCCCAACTGCCTCAACACACGCTGCAATTTTCGGTCTACGACATTTGGGCAGTCAAAGACTTTTATAAGGAGGTTTACGCATGCAAATCAATAACTTCACTGTGCTGGAATCGATTTACGGCCGTTTCATAGTTAATCGCCACTGTGCGTATCAGGCGGATTGCTTGGTCAAAACCGGCGCTCCGCATATAGAAGCAGAGCTGCGGAAAATCCTGGCCATTGTGCAGACGCTATCCGCAGATTGTGTGGTCGTTGATGCTGGCGCCAATATCGGGCTGGTCAGTGTTCCTGTCGCACACGCCATCAAAGGCCGTAATGGCTCAGTCTATGCGTTTGAAGTTCAGCGCCTGCTCTATTACGCCTTGTGCGGCACAGCGGCCTTGAACGATTTGGACAACCTCATGGTATTCAATCGGGGGGTGGGCGCGCGGGAAGACGTGCTCAAAGTTCCGCAACTGGATTACAGTCAACCGCAGGATTTTGGCTTGTTGAGTCTTGTTGATCAGCGTGCGGTCCGTCAACACGAAATGGTCAATATTGTGACCATCGACGGAATGCAACTTCCCCGGTTGGATTTCTTGAAAATAGATGTGGAGGGTATGGAAATCGATGTGCTGCAAGGCGCACGTGAGACGCTGGCGGCGTTCCGCCCATGGTGCTGGATTGAGTACTGGAAAGTCGACAAAGAGCTGTTGCGCGAGCAATTTCACGGGTTGGGCTATCGGCTGTTCGTGATGGATGACTTAAACATGCTGTGCGCTCCCGAGAGCAGGCTGCATGCCTCAGGAATGAATATTGACGCCCCCGCATTCTGAGCCATTTGCCTGTGCCGCGACAGCGCTCACTGCGTTGAAGCGTGCTCCGGCAGGTTTGGCGGCTGGCAGTCATCCGCACAGGGCGCAAACTGCAGGCGCAACCCGGAGTAGGCCACCGGCGCAGGTGTTTTGGCATCGTCCATCGTCCCACTCCTGAATTCGGTTTGTTCATCACGCGTCAGTGTGGCGCTGTAGTAGGGCGCGTTCTGCTTGTTGCGCGCGTCCGCGTTGTTCAGCGTGCTGCCGTATCCAACCACGGCCCCGGTGCGGCCCATGGCGGTTGCAAGGTTCAGAAAGTTGGAAGCACCTGAGTCCAGCAAGCGGTCTTGTGTCACCACGGTGGGTTCAGGCGCCACGGCCAGCGCGGGCACACGGCTGGAGAGTGTGACCTGCAAATCTCCGCCCGCACTGATGTGGGCGGTGTCCCCTGGCAGCAGGTAGTGGGCGCGCACGCCGTTAATGCTGAACGGCCGCTGTGCGGCAATAGCATGTGCGCCGCGCACATCCGCAATGAAAACACCGCCCGCACCCAGCACCGAGAAATGCGTGGTGCCCGCAGCGTCGGGTTGGCTGACCACCAGTGCCGTGTTCTCATCGACACCAAAACCAAAGTCCATGGCGCTGTCGTATGTGGCGCGCACCAGGCGGCCCTCGCGCGCGCGGCGTGAGAAGTGCGAATCCAGCACGCCAAAGTGGAACACGCCCAGGCCACCTAGCGGGTAGATCACGGGCACATTGCTGGTGCTGGTCATCTGCTCGTTCGCACCCAGTTCGGCGAAATCGCCGTTGGCCCCCAGCCCCTTGACAAAGCCGAAACGCAGGGCGTCGTACGAGCTGCCCCCACTCACCATGGGCACGGGCTTGCCATTCCACACACCACCGCCTTGGATGTGGTCGCCCGCGCTGGTGCCCGCCACCACCAGTTGGCCTTGTGTATGGCGGCGCTGCACAATAGCCTGCTGCGCACTTGTCAACGTGTAGTCACCGGCGGCATCTTTGGCCACCAGGCTTTCCAGATGGCGGGCCTGGTTGCCGCCGGAGAAATAAATGCCGTTGAGCCGGTTCAGCGTGGCGTTCAGCGCGCGGCCATGGTTGGCGCAAAAGGCCTGCTGCTGCGCGGCCAGGTCCGGGAACAGCAGATCGGCATGGTAGACACCGCGCTCCAGTTTGCTGTTGGTGTAGCTGTCGTAGTAGTAGCGCAGGTTGCTGCAATCATCGGCGTCCAGCGCCTGTCGAAAGCCGCCGTCCAGCGGCAGGTACACCACGTCGGCGCCAGCCGAATGCAGCATGAAGACATTGATGTCACGGTCCACAAACGGGTGCGGTCCGGCGGATGCTGTCACCACACCAATCAGCGGTGTGCGCCCCTTGTTGGCCGCCCGCGCGGCGGCAACAAAAGCGTTGGTGATGGCCACCGTAGACGCGTTGGATGAAAACGGTGTGGAGCGGGCCTGCCACTTGCGCTGGTAGTTGGTCAGCGGATCGACAAAGGCCGAGCGCAGCATGGCGCCCTCGGCCATATTCAGGAGCACCGGACTGTCGGACGTCGGCAACAGGCTTTCGAAAGCGGCCCAGGTTAGGTGGTGCTGCGGCCCTGCCTCCTGCAGCGCGTGTGTGAACTGTGCCAGCAATGCGGACTTGCGCCCGGCATCGAACAGACGTTCTGGCACCTTGTGCAATGCGTCGATATGGGCCTGCGTCAGGCTGTAACTAAACGCGGGTACCGGGTAGTCGAAGTCAAAGCTGATGTCGTCGCGGGTAAAGCCTTTGAACGCCGGGTCCTGGGCCAGTATCGTGTCCCAGTCGGCCGAACAGCCACGGCCCTTGCCACCACCGGTGTAGCTGGAGCAGCGCTGCTCCGCACCGCCAATGATGACGTTGGCAACCGGCGGTGCCCCAGCAGCAGAGCCTGCGAACACGCAGGCCAGCGCCCACACAAACAGCGCACGGGCTGAGCCCCGCCGCGGTGGACGAAGAACACAAAGACTTAAAGGCATCATGCTACGGCTCCCCCTAAGCAGTTAACGCCATTGCGCCTTGTTGCGCGCATATTTGACTGATCGTACAGCGCAATCATGCGATCAGTATCGGGACCCAACTATCTCCACACCGCGGTATAGACGCTACCACAGCCTGCACCGAAGGTATATGCGGTAGGTCGCGCTAAACTGCCTCAATGCAATTAGCGGCCAATCAACTCAGCAACCACCTGCAGCGCGGGCTCAAAAGTCTGTACACCTTGCACGGTGACGAGCCGCTGCTGCTACAGGAAGCGCTGGACACCATCCGCGCCGTGGCTCGGCAGCAGGGCTTTACCGAGCGCACTTCGCACACCGTGGCGGGTGCCCAATTTGACTGGAGTGAAGTGCTGGCTGCCGGCGGTAGCTTAAGCCTGTTTGCCGACAAGCAGATTGTCGAAATCCGCATCCCGTCGGGCAAGCCCGGCAAGGACGGCAGCGGGGCCTTGCAGCAGTTGGCAGAAATTTCGCAGGGCAATGATTCGACGCTGACCATCGTCATGCTGCCCAAGCTGGACAAGATGACCAAGTCTGGCGCGTGGTTTGCGGCGCTGGAGAGTTTTGGCGTCACGCTGCAGGTTGAGCCCGTGGAGCGCGCCGTGCTGCCGCAGTGGATTGCCCAGCGCCTGTCCACCCAAGGCCAGCGCGTGGCCCCCGGTGAAGAAGGCCAGCGCACGCTGCAGTTTTTTGCCGACCGCGTGGAGGGCAATTTGCTGGCCGCGCACCAGGAGATCCAGAAACTAAGCCTGCTCTTCCCCGTCGACGGCCCCAACGGCGGTGTGCTCAGCTTTGAGCAGGTGGAAAGTGCCGTCATGAATGTGGCGCGCTATGACGTATTCAAGCTCGGCGAGGCCGTGCTCGGTGGCCAGGCCCTGCGCGTGCAGCGCATGCTGGACGGCCTGCAGGCCGAGGGCGAGGCCGAGGTGCTGGTGCACTACACGCTGAGCGAAGACATCCGCGCGCTCAAGCGCGTGAAAGACGCGATGGGCCAGGGCCGCCCACTGCCTATGGCACTGCGCGAGCAACGCGTCTGGGGCGCCAAGGAGCGGTTGTTTGAGCGGGTGTTACCGCGTATCAGCGATGCGGCGATATCACAACTGCTGCAAAGTGCCCACGTGGTGGATGGCATCGTCAAAGGGCTCAAGCAGCCCGATTGGCCCACATCGGGCTGGCAGGCGCTGCACCGGCTGGCCTTGCAGCTGTGCGGCCTGTGTGCCGCAGCGCCTGTTAGCCATGCGGTCAGGCCGCGAGCATAGTGGCGAAGACATTGGCAAAGCGGTGCGCGTCACCCGGCCAGCGCGCTGACAAATAGTTTCTGTCTTGCACCACGAAGCCTGGCGCCAGATTGCCTGGGCTGTCGCGCGTGGTGGCCATCGGGCCTGGCACAAAATCATCGGGGCTGGCCAACACGCCAAGCACCTCGTCTTGCAGCAGCTGGGGGTAGGTGCGGTAGTAGCTGCCCATCCACGCACAGGTCAGCGCCCAGCCGCTGAGCTCCAGCGTTTTGGTCAGCGCTGTGGTCTTGCGGCCATGCAACACCGATTGCCCGTTGGCACTGCCCGAGCGCGCCGCCAGCAACACGCCGTGGCAGATGGCCGCCACGGGTTTGTCGCTGGCAAAGAACTCCACCACTAGGTTTTGCAGCGCCGGGGATTCCAGATAGGTCTTCATGCCGGGCGCATGGCCGCCGGGTAGCAGCAAAGCGTCGAACTCTGTGCTTTGCAGACCGCTGTAGCGCAGCGGCTTTTGGAATTCCGCACTGGCTTGCATGGCCGCATAGGCTGCGCGCCCGTTGGCATCGGCCATCAACAGCGGCGCCAACAAGCCCAGCCCCTTGCCTGTCAGCATGATGGGGTCGGCCGCGCCGGGCACGCCGTTGGGGGTGGCAAAGCGCACGGCGTGGCCCGCCATGGTCAGCACGCGCCACGGCACTGCGGACTCCGTGGGGTCAAAGTCGGTGCTGGGTAGCGGGATCAAAATAGTTGCCATGTGCCACGCGCCTGTTGGGAAGAGCCGAGAGGGTGACTCGGTAGGAGGACCATCTTAGTTTCATTTCCCAGGCGTGGCACGCAGCGCAGGGCGGGCTGCGTGACCGCAGCCGGGGTTTAGGCGATGGCTACCGCCGCATGCAGACCCAAAGCCTTCAGCACATGCTGGGCCACCAAGGCGGACGACTGCGGGTTTTGCCCGGTGATGAATTGGCCGTCGGTGATGGCAAACGATGCCCAATTGTCTGCGCCTTCAAAGTGGGCACCCAGTGCGCGCAAGCGGGTCTCCAGATGGAACGGCACGATGGCGCTCAGGCCCACGGCGTTTTCCTCTGCATCGGTGAAGGAGTTGATGTGCTTACCCTTGACCACGGGTTCACCATCCGGGCGGCGCGCAGTCACCAAACCGGCGGCGCCGTGGCAGACCGAGGCAATCAGCTTGCCGGCGGTAAATGCCGTTTCCACCGCGCGGGTCACGCCGGCGTCGGTGGGCAGGTCCCACATGGTGCCGTGGCCGCCGGGGAAGAACACCGCATCAAACTCGCGGGCATCCATGTCCGCCGCCACACGGGTGGTCTTGGCGCTGGCTTGTGCCACCGGGTCGGCCAGGAAGCGGTCCACTAGCGGATCGTTTTCGCCCACAGGCTTCAGGCTGCCGGGGTCCAATGTGATGGGGCCGCCCAGGGGCGATGCCAACACCACGTCGGCTCCGGCGTCCTTGAGCTGGTAGTAGGGCACCGCCAGCTCATCGGCCCAGATGCCGGTGGGCTTGCCGCTGTCGCCCATCACGGTGTTGGAGGTGGCGATCATCAAAATGCGTTTTGGCGTGTTCATGGCAAATCTCTTTCATTCAAAAAATTGAGGGGCCGTCGCCGGCCATGGAACCCAAAATTGGGCTCTAGGTGAACTGTATTGGTTGTTTCGCAGTGGATAAACTGCCAAAATCTGCATTCACTAATTACATGGTGTAACTATGAGCCGCAGTTTTGACCCCGTGCAGTTGGGCAGCATCGAGATGTTTTGCAAAGCGGCCGAGCTGCAGGGCTTTACCGCCGCAGCGCAGGCATTGGGTGTGACCGCTGCAGCGGTGAGCCGCTCCGTGGGGCGTCTGGAAGAGCGCCTGGGTGCCAAGCTGTTCACCCGCACTACACGCCTGATGCGCCTGACCGATGAAGGTCGCGCCTATTTCGAGCAGTGCCGTGAAGCGCTGGCGCAGATCGAGAACGCCGAGCGCGCCATCAACGGCAGCCAGGCCGAGCCATCGGGCCTGCTGCGCATCTCGGTGCCCACCACCTATGGGCATTACCGCGTGTTGCCGCTGCTGCCGCAATTCATGGTCCAGTACCCCAAGGTCAAGGTCGAGGTGGATGTCAGCAACCGCAACATCGATTTCGTCGAAGACGGCTATGACCTGGCCATCCGCGCGGGCACACCGACGGATTCACGCCTGGTGGCGCGCAAGCTGGAAGACGCTACGTTTGGCATCTTTGCCGCACCGCAGTACCTGACGCGCAGGGGCACGCCGCAGTCGCCCGCGCAGTTGCAGGACCATGACTGCATCGCCTTTGTGATGCCCAGCAGCGGCCGCGGCCTCCCCTGGGTTTTTCACCAGAACGGGCAAAACATGGACCTGCCTGTGCAGAGCCGCGTCAGCGTGCAAGGGGATTTGCTGGGCTGCCTGTCCTTCGCCGTGGGTGGTGGCGGGCTGCTACAGGCCTACCACTTCGTCGCGCACGGCCATGTGCAAAGTGGCAGTCTGTTGGAGGTGTTGCAGGCCTTTGGTGGCCGCTCGCGGCCCTTCTCGATTGTGTATCCGCACAATCGGCATCTGTCGGCCAAGGTGCGAGCGTTTGTGGGTTTCCTGTTGGAGCACGCAGTACCTGTGCAACACTTTTCATAGCGACGTACCGTTTTTTAACTAGGCCAAGGCCCATACCCGTTGTACAGTTACCTTTTCGGCTAGCGAGGTACGTCTTATGAGCAAAGCTTGGCAAGAATCTGAAGTGGTGTACGGAACTGAAGACATTCTCACCAGTTTGTGCAATTCGGTTACCCGTGTGCTGACGGTGGCAACCCAGTCCGAGATCCATTATTCCGGCATGGTGCAGCGCATCAGCAAGACCTGCCTCAAGCCCGACATAGGCTGTTTTGTGCTGTTTGACGGCGGCTTCTCGGGGCTGGTGGTTCTCAATTTCTCGGCCGCCACCGCCATGGAACTTTATGAGAACTACATGCTCAACATGGGCATGCCCAAGAGCGGACTGGCCCTGTCTCACACCTCCGACGAGGTGAGCAACATCATGGGGGAACTCATGAACCAGATCGTGGGTGACTTCACCGGCAAGGTGCGGCGTGAGCTACAAACCAACATCACCCAGAACCAGCCCAAGATGCTGGTGCTTAACAAACAGGTGGTGCTGAGCGTGGACACCCAGTTGGACAAGCCCGAATCCCGCCGCGTGACCTTCTACACCGGCAGGAACAATATCTTTTATTTGGAACTGGCGATCGACCGCACCGAATTCATCAAACTGCACGACTTCGAAGTCAACGAAGATCTCACACCGGATGAGGTGCTTGCGCAGGCCAGCGCAGAACACAATGCCGCTCCTGTAGCGCACGAAGCCGGCAATAGCGATCAAGACGAACTTTTGAAGTCTTTGGGTATGTAACAGACCCAAAGCGGGGGGAGGGGAAAATGGACAAAGATGATGCACAACACCGCCCAAAGTCCACGCGAGCGGACCTGGCCAGCCTGGTCAAGTGTTTGCTGGACTTGCGCAATGCGCTAGAGGAAACGTCCCTCGCCCTGAGCGACTACCAATGCACGCTAGACTCCGCGCAGCGCCGCGCGGCACAAACTCAGGTTTTGCAGTTGATCGATAGGGCCAAGGCGCGGGACTACAGCGCGGGCGAAGGCCACTAGCCCTCGTGTGTACTGCTTGAGTAGCTATAGAAAAAATAGCAATTAAAATTGGGTTGTACCCCTCAATAGTTCATTCGATCGACCATCTCAACGCAGCCCCAGCCGCGTCAACTTCTTGATCAAGCCCACGCGCGAAATTCCCAGCCGCCGCGCCGCCTCCGATTGATTGCCGCCTACCGCGGTCATCGTGTCCCGTACCAAGCGTAGCTCCAGTTCCAGCAGTGCTGCGTCCAGCGGCCCCGCGCTTTCGCCCTGGGCGGATGCCTCCGTGCGAGGCGATGGTGTGGCCTCACCCATATCCCCACTCGCCAGGCGCAGCAGCTCAGCATCTACCTCGCGCTGGTCCGGCAACAGCAGCGCGCCGGCCGACTCCACAACCGCCTTCAGCTCCCGCACATTGCCCGGCCAATCGCGCGCCATCAGCCAGGCCAGGGCGCCGGCCGACAGACCGGCGCGCGGCGCTGCGCGGTGCAGAAAGCGCGTGGCCAACAGCGGGATGTCGGCAGGGCGCTCGGCTATCGCCGGCGTGCGCAGCACGACGCCCTTCAAGCGGTAGAACAAATCTTGGCGAAACGTGCCGTCGCGCACCATGGTTTCCAGGTCGCGGTGCGTGGCGGCCACCACGCGCGTGTCCGCGTGCTTTTGCACCCTGCCGCCCACTGGCACAAACGCGCCCTCCTGCAAAAAGCGCAGCAACTTGACCTGCATGGGCGGCGGCATCTCACCGACCTCGTCCAGAAACAGCGTGCCGCCGTGCGCGGCCTCGACCAGCCCGGGTTGGTCGCGGTAGGCGCCGGTGAAGCTGCCCTTCATGTGGCCAAAGAGTTCGCTTTCCAGCAGCTCGGCCGACAGCGCGCCGCAGTGGATGGCCACAAACGGACCTGCATGTCGCGCGCTGCAGGCATGCAGTGCGCGGGCGACCAGTTCCTTGCCGGTTCCGGTAGGCCCCAGCACCAGAACGCTGACCGTGGTTTGCGCCACGCGGCGCACCAGCGCGCGCAGTTGCACGGTGGCGGGGGCCTGGCCCACCATGCCTAGATCGTCCACCGCCTGCTCGGCGCGCAGGGCGCTGAGTTCGGCGTCCAGCCGCGCCTTGCGCAGGCCGCGCGCGACGACAAAACGCAGCATGTCGGGGTCTATCGGCTTGGTCAGAAAATCCCAGGCACCGAGTTCGGTTGCACGGAGGGCTAATGTGTGGTCACCGTGACCGGTCAGCACGACGACCGGTACACGCGCAAAACGCGGGATCAGCTCCAGGCCGATCTCGGGGTCCATGTGCGGCGGCATGGCCAGGTCCAGCAGCACCAGTTCCGGTTGATGTTTGGCAAAGGCGGCCAGGGCCTGGTCCCCGTCGCCGGCCAGCGTGACTGTGTGGCCAAGATTGCGCAGGAAGTTGCCACCCAAGCGTTGGAAGGCGACCTCGTCGTCGACCAGCAGTACATGGCCTGTTGCAGCGCCAGCCTCGGCGACGTCGGGTGGCAGAGTTGTCATGGCGTGGTTGCGATGGTTGCAGTGGTGGGTGTTGCCAGCGGAAAGCACAGCGTGAAGCAGGTGCGCCAAGGCGCGCGTTCGGTCAGCGCGACCGAGCCGCCGTGTGCGGCCATGATGCGCGCCACGATGGCCAGACCGAGCCCGGTGCCGCCGGGGCTGCGCGACGCAAAGGGTTCGAACAATTTGCTGCGAATTTCCTCCGGCACGCCAGGGCCGCTGTCGCAGATGTGCAGCAGCACGGCGTTGTCGGTAGTCTCTGCGTCGATGTGCATGGGGCTGTGCGTAGGTGCTGCGCTATCCGCACCAACTGATGCGATGGCAATGCGTGCGTTCTCAAACAGATTGGTCAGCGCCTGGTCCACGCGCCGCGGGTCGGCTTCCATCAGCAGCGCATGGTCCAGTCCGGCACCTAGCTCCACATCCGGCAGGCGCATCGCGGCAGCGCGCACCTGGGCGGCCAAGTCCATGCGCGTGGTGCTCAGCTTCCACGGCTTGGCGTAGTCCAGCAAGTCGCGCGCCAGGTTGGCGATGCGCCCCACTTGGTCGGCTACCTCGCGCCGGGTGTCGCTGGGCGCCATCGCCACGGCCATGGAAATGATGTTCAGCGGATTGCGAATGTCGTGTGCCACGGTGGCCGCCAGCGAACCCAGTTCGGCTAAGCGCGCCTGCAACTGGCGCTCGCGTTCACGGGCTGCGAACTGCTGGGCCTGGGCCACGCGCGCGGCTGCTTCGGCCACTACGGTGCCAAATAGCTCTGCCACATGGCGGGGGCCAGGCGGTGCTGCGTCCCATCCCTGCAGCGTGGCGTTCCAACCCTCGCTGCTGTCGGTGCAAACCAACTGCGGTGTGCTGGCACTGGCGTTCCGCGGCGCTCCGATATGCACCTCGACCTGCGCGCCTATGCGTGCGCTGAGCAGCTCAGCGGCCTGCTCGGCCAGCGCCTGCACAGACCCGGCCGATTGCAGCGCCAGGCGCCACGCGCCCAAGTCGGCAATCGATACCTCGCCACCGGGATAGACCAGTCGCTCTGCAAAGCGCCGCACCGGGCCATTGAGTGCCAGCACACTGGCAGCCACCGCCAGCCCGCCCAGCCAACGCGACTCAAACGGCAGCAACAGAGGGGTCACGGCGACCACGACTGCACCCAGGCCCAGCAACAATGCCCAGACCAGCGCGCGGCGAGCCCAGGCGTTGGCTACAAACACGCCATAGCGCAGGATGCCGTAGACCAGGATCAGTGAGTACAGGGGCAGCCCCAGCAACGGAAACGGGTAGATGGGCAGGTCCAGCACCGCAATGCCATAGCCGGTCAGGCAGACCATGCCCCACAGGCAAGACGCGGTGACGGCGGCAATCTGGCGAAACTTTTGCCGGTCTTGTGCCCGGTGGGCCCGCAGCAGCGCGGTCAGCAGCACTGCTACGCCGCCGATACCCAGCATGACCCAGGCCATGCTGGCGGTCCAGCCCACGGTGTCAGCAATTGCAATCCAGCCAATGTCCCGGTGCTGCACGATGTGGCCGGGAGCGAAGAACATGGCCGTCAGGCTGGCGCCGCCGCCCAGGGCGTAGGCGGCTGCAATACCCCAGCGCCCAACATCCACACGGCAGAACACCGTGCAAAAGTGGAAGAACAGCACGGACGTGAACGGTGCGGTGGACAGCAACAGCATCATCGTGTGCTCGCTCTGCGGCCCAAACCAGTTGGGCAACTCGTTGCCGGTCATCCACAGCGAGATGCCAAACAAAAACGCTGCCAGCAGCCGCGCACCGGCCACGCGGTCGGCCCATGCCAGCAGCACGGCGGCTAATGCCAGTGTCTCCAGCAGCGCGAACCCGAGGACGGCGTGGATCAGCATACGCGGAGGGCAGCGGTGGAGCGTGGGGGCAAGGTGTAGCGGGGCATGACCTGTTCCTGGGGTTGACGATTGGGGCCTCGCAGACTGTAAACCAAGTACGCAGATGGATTAACGATTGTCAATGAAATCAAGGACTTGCGCGTGGTGATGGGGCTGGCGCGGTTTTCGCAATACGGAGTGCATCCGCCACTACAGCGAGCCTTCCATGTTTGCCCTCACAACCCTCACTGTCCTTGTTCCCAGCCGCTTCTTCCGCTGTACGCCCGCACCGGTGAGTACTGCGCTCGACCTGCCAGCCCTGGTCGGTACTGCAGGCTGGTCGCTGCTGCCTGCCGCAGTGCAACACCGTTTTGCCGTCGCCCATGCCGACGTGACGTACGAAGGTCACATGGACTTGCGCTGCTCCGCCATTGGCCACATCTATGCCGCTTTGGCGCGCATGCTGGGTGGCCCGCTGACCCACCTAAACGCCTGCGCCGTACCGACCACCGTGCGGGTCAGCGGCAACGGCCGCGGCGGTGTCGTGTGGGAGCGCTGCTTCCAAACCGGCGCCACAGGCAAAGATCGCATCGTGCGCTCCACCAAAGAGCTAGGCGCCGATGGTGGCCTGCTGGAGCGCACCGACGGCGGCCTGAGCATGTCGCTGGATGTATTCGAAGAAGCCGGCGCGCTGGTCTTTCAGAGCCACCGCTTCTGGGTGGTGTGGGGGCGGTTGCAGATCCGCGTTCCCGCCCTGCTGACCCCCGGTGTCTGCCGTGTGGTGCACGCCGATCTGGGCGGCGGACTGTTCCGTTTCACGCTTTCCATGGTGCACCCGCTGTGGGGCGAAACCTTCCACCAATCTGGCGTCTTTGCCGACCCGGTATGACCCATGTCTTGTGAGGTTATGCACCATGAACACCATCTTTTTTTTACTATCCGTCCAGGCCGTCATGGGCGCGTTTGACAACCTATGGCACCACGAGCTGCAGGCCAAGCTGCCGCAGCGCATCTCGGCGCGTTACGAGCTGGCCTTGCACGCCGCGCGCGAGGCCATCTACGGCATCATCTTCATAGGCTTGGCTTGGTTTGAATGGCGAGGAGCCTGTGCCGCACTGCTGGCCGCGTTGCTGCTGACCGAGCTCGGAATCACGCTGGCAGACTTTCTGGAAGAAGACCGCACCAGGTGTCTGCCACCATTTGAGCGCGTGCTGCACACGCTTTTGACCATCAGCTACGGTCTGTTCCTGGGCTTTTTTGGACCAGTGCTGTGGGGCTGGTCGCAGGGGCCAACGGCCATGGTGTGGACGCCGCACGGCGGCATATCGTGGCTGTGCACGCTGTACGGCGTGGGGGTGCTGGCCTGGAGCATGCGCAATGTGCTGGCCGTGCTGCACCTGTCACGTAGGGCCGAGGTCAGCCCTACACTGATAGCCATGACCAACGGACACCTGATAACCCCGGCCGTGCTGGTAACCGGCGCCACCGGTTTTGTCGGTAGCGCGCTGGTGGCCAATCTGCTGCGCAACGGCCAGCGTGTGATTGCGCTGTCGCGCGACGCGCGCCAGGCGTCTGCCACATTCGGGCCGGGCGTGTGGGTGGTTGAGAGCCTGGACGCCATCCCCCCGGAGACGCGCATCGACGCCGTCGTCAACCTGGCCGGTGCGCGCGTGCTGGGCCTGCCATGGACTGCGTCGCGCAGGCGCACCCTGCTGGCCAGCCGCGTGGGCGTCACGGCAGCCGTGGTGGACCTAATGCGGCGTTTGCAGCAACCGCCGCGTGTGCTGGTCAGTGCTTCAGCCGTCGGCTTCTACGGCGCCTCGCCCAATGCCTCCTTCGCGCCGCGGGATGAGAGCGCTGGCCCGCGCCCCGGCGAATTCCAGTCCGACCTGTGCGCCGCTATCGAGCACGAGGCGCGCCGCGCCGAGGGCTTGGGTGTGCGGGTGGTGCGCATGCGCTTCGGCGTGGTTTTGGGGCGCGGTGATGGTGCCTACCCCATGCTGGCCTTCAGCGCCCGGTTGGGCCTGGGCGCCGTGTTGGGTAGCGGGCGCCAAGCTGCCCCGTGGGTTCATCTGGATGACGCAGTTGGCTTGATCCGCTTTGCGATGGCGCAGGGCAGTCTGCACGGCCCCGTGAACGCGGTCGCGCCCGACGCGCAGCCCCAAGCTGCATTCGCAAAGGCACTGGCCGCATCCTTCGGCCGCCGCGTCTGGATGCGCGTGCCGGACGCGCCGATGCGTGTGCTGCTGGGTGAGATGTCTACATTGCTGCTGGACGGCCAAAACGCCACGCCCACCGCTGCGCTGGCGGCGGGGTACCGGTTTACCCACCCCGAGCTGGAGGGCGCGTTGCGTGCACTGAGGAGCCCCAAACTCTGAGAAAATGCCCCGATGAACGCGCTTAACACCACCGAATACACCCACGCTTTGGGCTCGCAGGCAAAAGTGGCATCAGCCCTCATGGCAGCTGCCTCTACAGCTACCAAAAACATAGCGCTTCGCAAACTGGCAGCCCTGTTGCGTGAGAACACCGCGGCGCTGCAGGTGGACAACGCCAAAGATATTGATCGCGCCATCGCCAATGGCCTGTCCGCTCCGATGGTGGACCGCCTCAAGCTAACACCCAAGGTGCTGGAGACCTGCGCCCTGGGCTGCGAGCAACTAGCCTCCATGGCCGATGTCATTGGTGAAATCATCGGTATGAAGCAGCAGCCCAGCGGCATCCGCGTGGGGCAGATGCGCGTGCCGATTGGCGTGTTCGGCATGATTTTCGAGAGCCGGCCGAATGTGACCATCGAAGCCGCCAGCCTGTCGATCAAGAGCGGCAACGCCTGCATCCTGCGCGGCGGCTCCGAGGCGATTGAATCCAACAAGGCGCTGGCCAAGCTGGTGCAGCAGGCCTTGGTGGAAAGCGGCTTGCCGGCCGACGCTGTGCAACTGGTGCAGACCACGGACCGCGAGGTCGTAGGCCAATTGATCACCATGCCGCAGTATGTGGACGTCATCATTCCACGCGGCGGCAAGGGCTTGATCGAGCGCATCAGCCGTGATGCCAAGGTGCCGGTCATCAAACACCTGGATGGCAATTGCCATGTGTACGTGGACGATACCTGCGACATAGCCATGGCGGTCAAGGTGGTGGACAACGCCAAGACGAATAAATACAGCCCCTGCAATGCGGCTGAAGGCCTGCTGGTTGCCCGCAGCGTGGCCAGCGTGTTTCTGCCACGTATAGGCGCGGTGTTTGCCGCCAAGGGTGTGGAGATGCGCTGCGACGCTGCTGCGCTGCAAGTGCTTAAGGAGAATCTGCCACTAGCCCTCGCCGAATATGAAGGTTGCGCTATCAAATCAGGAGTAGCTTCCGCGCCGGCCGAGCCCGCCAAGCTGACGCTGGCAGCCGAGAGCGACTGGTCTGAAGAGTACCTGGCGCCCATCATCAGCATCAAAATCGTCGAGGGGCTGGACGAAGCCATTGCCCACATCAACCGCTACTCCAGCCACCACACCGACGCCATCCTGACCCGCGACCACATGCATGCGCAGCGCTTCCTGCGCGAGGTCGATTCGGCCAGCGTCATGGTCAATACCAGCACCCGTTTTGCCGATGGCTTCGAGTTCGGTTTGGGCGCGGAAATCGGCATCAGTACCGACAAATTCCATGCCCGTGGGCCGGTGGGTATCGAGGGACTGACCTCGCTGAAATACGTTGTTATGGGCGACGGCGAAGTGCGGTCATGAAGCAGTACTGGCGCATTGCATTCGTGGCCACTTGGGCGGTCTTGAAAACAGCCCAGCCGCCCATAAATCCTAGAATCTTTCCCGATGTTCCGCGCATTTCTTAAAGGCCCGCATGGTTCCCCATCTCGTAACTGCCCTGACTGGCCCCATCAATGAACTGGAGCAGCGCATCCTGGACTCCATGCCCGCCATCGAACGCTGGTTCCGGCTGGAGTGGATGGAGCACACGCCGCCGTTTTATACCTCGGTGGATGTTCGCAATGCCGGCTTCAAGCTGGCCCCGGTGGACACCAATTTGTTCCCCAATGGCTGGAACATCCTGACCCAGCCCATGCTGCCGCTGGCCGTGCAGGCCGCCCAGGCCGCAATCGAGAAAATTTGCCCCGAGGCGCGCAACCTGTTGATCGTGCCCGACAACCACCTCCACAACACTTTTTACCTGAGCAACCTGGCGCAATTGCGCCGTGTGTTCCAGATGGCAGGCTTGAATGTGCGCATAGGCTCCATCAGCCCAGACGTCAAGAAAAGCGTCACCATGGACCTGCCGCACGGCGAAAGCATTACGCTGGAGCCGGTGGTGCGCACCAAGGGCCGCATCGGCGTAAAGGATTTTGACCCCTGCACCATCCTGCTGAACAATGACCTGCGTGCCGGTGTGCCCGGCATTCTGGAAGACCTGAACGAGCAATACCTGTTGCCACCGCTGCATGCGGGCTGGGGCAGCCGCCGTAAAAGCGCGCACGCAAAGGCGTTTGAAGAGGTATCCAAGCGCTTTGGCAAGCTGATTGGCGTGGACCATTGGCTGGTCAACCCCATGTTCGACAAATGTCCCGATGTGGACTTTTCCAGCGAAGAGGGTGTGCAAGGCCTGATCACGAAGACCGAAGCCCTGCTGGCGCGGATCCGCAAGAAACACAAGGAATACGGCATCAAGGAAAAGCCTTTTGTCGTGCTCAAGCCCGACAACGGCGACCCGCGCATGGCCATTTTGACGGTGCGCGACGCCAAAGAACTGGAAACCCTGCGCACCCAGGTGCTGTGCACGGGCACAGGCGCGGACAAGCCCGCGAACAAATCCCCGAACAAATCCGAGAACAAATCCGTTAAGGCCGGAGCACCGGTATTCGAGGTCCTGCTGCAGGAGGGCGTCTTGACCTGTGAACGCGTCAACGACGCGGTGGCCGAGCCGGTGGTCTACATGATGGACCGCTACGTGGTGGGCGGCTTCTACCGTGTGAACCCGCAGCGCAAGGTGGACGAGAGCCTCAACGCGCCAGGTTCGAGCTTTGTGCCACTGGCCTTTGCCGAGAGTACGCACTTACCCCAGCCCGGTGTCAAGCCCGGCGCCAGTGCGCCGAACCGCTTCTACATGTATGGCGTTATTGGCCGTCTGGCCATGCTGGCCGCCAGCTACGAGATGGAAGCCACCGACCCCCACGCCGAGCATTATGATTGACCCCCACGGTCGCCCACTGCGTGTGGCTCCCTGCCCCCCGAGGGGGCGAATTTCCATTGGGGCGGCCCGGCGGGAAATTGCTTCCCCACGCTGCGCCGCTGACTTGCCTAGGGCATGCTGCCGACAAGCGCTAGCCCCTCAGTTGCTGCGCTGCAACACGTTTGCAATTTCCGTGGAAATGATCCCACAGGCCATTGCAAGGCGGGGCGGCTGGCGCAAAATGGCGGTCCCCAATGGAATGGAACCCGCGTCAAACAGATGCCGGGTCAATGTGTGTCAGCATCCAAATCGTCTCTATCGGCGCTAACGCTGGGCGCCATTGGCGTTGTGTACGGTGATATCGGAACCAGTGTCCTGTATGCAGTCAAGGAAGTCTTTGGCTCCGGCCACGTCCCCTTCACCCCTGAAAATGTGTACGGCATCCTGTCCATATTTTTTTGGACGTTGACGGTCATTGTTTCCATCAAATACGTGGCCTTGGTGCTGCGTGCCGACAACCACGGTGAAGGCGGCTTGGTGGCCATGCTGGCCCTGGCATCCCAGTCGGTCAAAGACAAACCCAAGCTGCGCCGCGTGTTGCTGTTGGTTGGCATTTTCGGTACCTGTTTGTTTTATGGCGATGGCGTCATCACGCCGGCCATCTCGGTGCTGTCGGCGGTGGAAGGTATGGAGGTCATCTCCCCGGCCTTGCACCGCTTTATCATCCCCATCACGCTGATGATTCTGCTGTGCCTGTTCATGGTGCAAAAGAGCGGCACCAGTGGCATTGGCAAGCTGTTTGGCCCCATCACCGTGGTGTGGTTTGTCTGCATCTCGGTACTTGGCGTAATGCACATTGCCGACCGGCCCAGCATTTTGATGGCAATCAGCCCGATGTACGCGCTGTCCTTTATCTGGAACCAGCCTGGCACCACCTTCATCATCCTGGGCGCCGTCGTGTTGTGCGTCACCGGGGGTGAGGCTTTGTATGCCGACATGGGCCACTTTGGCAAACGGCCGATCCGCCTGGCCTGGTTCGCCGTCGTCATGCCCGCACTGACGCTGAATTACTTTGGCCAGGGCGCGCTGTTGCTGGAGCACCCCGAGGCAGTCAAAAACCCGTTTTTTCTGATGGCACCTGACTGGGCGCTGGTGCCCCTGGTCTGCCTGGCCACGATGGCCACGGTGATTGCGTCACAGGCGCTGATCTCGGGCGCGTTTTCGGTCACCAAGCAGGTCATACAACTGGGTTATTTGCCGCGCCTGCAGGTGCTGCACACCAGTGTCAAGGACACCGGGCAGATCTACTTACCCTTTGTGAATTGGGGCCTGTTCGTGGCCATCGTGCTGGCCGTGGTGTTGTTCCGTTCGTCGAGCAATCTGGCAGCAGCCTACGGCATTGCCGTGTGTACCGACATGCTGATCACCACGGTACTGACCTTCTTCGTCATCCGCTATAGCTGGAAATACCCGCTGGCGCTGTGCATCGCCGCCACCGGGTTTTTCTTTGTCGTGGACTTCGCGTTCTGGGCGTCTAATCTGCTGAAGCTGTTTGACGGCGGCTGGTTCCCACTGATGATTGGTGGCGCCATCTTCACACTGATGATCACCTGGAAGGATGGCCGGCGCCTGCTCAATGAAAAGCTGCGTGCCGATGCTTTGGACCTGCCCAGCTTTTTGGAAGCGGTGTTTGTCAGCCCCCCGGCGCGGGTAGAGGGCACTGCCGTATTTCTGACCGCCGATGTGGGCACGGTGCCCAATGCCATGCTGCACAACCTCAAGCACAACAAGGTGCTGCATGCCAACAACCTTTTTGTGACGGTAAAAAACCATGAGACACCCTGGGTAGGCTTGAGCAAGCGCCTGGAGATTGATTCCCTAGGCCACGATTGCTGGCAGGTGGTCATCAACTACGGTTTTAAGAACGACCCCGATGTGCCCAAGGCGCTGCAACAGATCAAGGGCCGTGGCTGCGAGATGAACAGCATGACAACGAGCTACTTTTTGTCACGCGATACCGTTGTACCCACTATCGGAAATGGCATGGCGCAGTGGCGCGAAAAGCTGTTTGCGCAGATGCACCACAACGCCAGCGGCGCGGCCGATTTCTTGAATTTGCCGAACAATGCGGTCGTGGAGCTGGGTTCTAAAATTGAAATTTAACTTCTTGCGGGACAGACCGCGGCACACGGAGTGAGCAAGCTCTGTCATCAACCAATCAAAAATGTTCTTGCGGAACTGCCCGTATCGCAACGAAGCGCTTTCCTCAGCTGATTAGATGTGACAACTGAGCCACCCGTTCTGCAAACCGCGCGATGCAATCTGGTACTGCTGCAACCCGATAACGCCCACTTGCTACTGGCCTACCGGCAGCGCAATCTGACACACCTGAGTCCGTGGGAGCCCACCTTCAATCCGGACAATGGCACACTCGAAGACGCCTGCCGGCGCGCAGCGGCGAGGTCAGCGCAGTCATTTGCCGATGGTGTTGCCTTCCATTTCATTGCGATCGACCCGGGATCAGGGGTGATGCTGGCGGCGTGCAACTTCACCAACATCGTGCGCGGTATCTTCCAGGCCTGCCACCTGGGCTATTCGGTAGACCACGCCTGGCAGGGTCAAGGCCTGATGCAGGAAGTCGTGCGGGCCGGTATCGCCTACATGTTTAAAAACCTGGGCCTGCACCGGATCATGGCCAACCACATGCCTGCCAATGTGCGCAGCAAAGAACTGCTGCGTAGGTTGGCCAGCCAACGCATGTAGCGCGTTGTACATGCAAGGGCTATTGCCGGATACTCTGCACTCGTGTTCAACGAACCCGTGCAGTCGACCACTCGGGAAGTTTTCCATTTAACCGAAAGTCCTCGTGACCAAAACACTGCACGCTGGCGCGCCCGATCCACGCCTCAATCAGGTTCTTGCCGCACTTCCGGCTGCGGACTATGCGAGGCTGTTACCCGACTTGGAGCTTGTGCCCATGCCGCGCGGGTGGACGATGTCGGAGTCGGGCGACCATGTGAAATATCTGCACTTCCCGACATCGGGGATCGTTTCGTTGATCTATGCGCTGGAAGACGGCTCGTCCAGTGAAATAGCGCTGGTGGGCAACGAGGGAATGATCGGCATTTCTATCTATATGGGTGGCGAAAGCCTACCGACCAGCACGGAAGTGCAAAGCGCGGGAGAAGCCTACCGCTTGAGCCGTAAGGTGATGAAGCGTGAGTTCGCGTTGGGCGGGCGGCTCCAACATCTGGCGCTCTTGTACACGCAGGCCTTGATTGTCCAGACGTCGCAGATGGCGGTATGCAACCAGCACCATTCGGTGGAGCAGCAATTTTGCCGCTGGGTATTGATGACCGGCGATCGCCTGCAAAGCGACAAGATCGTGATTACCCAGGAACAGATTTCGCACCTGCTGGGCGTTCGGCGCGAAAGCGTGACAAGTACGGCCAGCGTCCTGCAAAGAGACGCCATGATTGCCTGCGCGCGTGGCAGCATCACATTGACCGACCGGCCCAAGCTCGAAAAGCGTGTGTGCGAGTGTTATGCGGCTGTCAAGTCGGAGTGCGAACGATTGCTTCCGCAGCAACACGCACCCAAGTCGGCGGCCTGAGCCGACCAACCTGCCGGTCTTGACCGTGCGCATGGCTGCGGGGCCAATGTCACAATGGCGCGCATGCAATTTTTCAAAGACCTCAGCCTCTCCGCTTTCACCGCCGGGTTTGTGGCCGTGCTGGTGGGGTTCACCAGTTCAGTGGCCATTGTCTTCCAGGCGGCGCAGGCTTTTCACGCCACGCCCGAGATGATGGCGTCGTGGATGTGGGCGCTGGGCATTGGCATGGGGCTGTGCTCGCTGGTGCCTTCGTTATGGTTGAAGAAACCTGTCATGGTTGCCTGGAGCACGCCGGGCGCCGCAGTGCTGGCCAGCGCCGGTGTCGTCGGCGGCTTCTCCATGCAAGAGGCCGTAGGCGCATTTATGGTCTGCGCCGTGTTGATCACGCTGGCGGGTGTGACGGGTTGGTTCGAGCGGGTCATGAACCGCATCCCCTTGGCCTTGGCCTCGGCGTTGTTGGCCGGCGTTCTGGCCCGCTTTGGGCTGTCGGGCTTCACCGCAGCGCAAACGGCCTTGCCGCTCGTGGTGGTCATGCTGGTGTCGTATCTGCTGGGCCGGCGCCTGTGGCCACGGTATGCGGTACCGGTCACGCTGCTGGTTGCTATTGTTTTTGTAGCTGCAACATCAGGTTTCACGAGGGCTGACATCGTATTGGGCTTGACCCTTCCGGTGTTTGTGGCTCCCAGTTTCAGTTTTGCCGCCTTTGTCAGCCTGGCACTGCCGTTGTTCATTGTGACCATGGCTTCGCAAAACCTGCCGGGGGTTGCGGCCATCCAGGCCAGTGGCTTTGGCGACCAGCGCGCCACCGGCGGCGATGCCGGCATTCCCATCTCCAAAGTCATCACGCTGACCGGTCTGGCCACACTGGTGCTGGCACCCTTTGGCGCGTTTGCGCTGAACCTGAGCGCCATCACCGCTGCCATTTGTATGGGGCCGGAGGCGCATACACAACCGCGGCGGCGGTACACGGCTGCCGTGTCCTGCGGCGCCATCTACATCGTGATTGGCCTGTTTGGCGCGGCCATCACCGGCGTGTTGACGGCCTTCCCCAAAGAACTGGTGGCGGCGATTGCCGGGCTGGCGCTGCTGGGCACGATTGGCGGTGCGTTGTCGTCCGCCCTGCAGAATGAATCACACCGCGAGGCGGCCATCATCACCTTCCTGGTGACACTCAGTGGCGTGGTGGTGGCGGGCGTGGGTTCGGCATTCTGGGGCGTGGTGGCCGGAGCCTTGGCGCTGCTGGTGCAGCATGCTGGGCGTGGCCGTACCGCACCGAAGCCTGGCGCTTAGCACCCCCCGCTTGTCCTCTCACAACACGGGTTGGCCCTCTGCCTGTAGAGTCACACACGTTTTCTTTTATCCAACCTGCCGGTAGCACCCTATGGAAATCCTCTTCGTCAGTGATCCGCTTGAATCGTTCAAGATCTACAAAGACACCACGTTTTCGATGATGCGCGAGGCCCAGCGCCGCGGCCACACCATCGTGGCCTGTGAGCCGCAGCAACTGCTGTGGGCGCGCGGTGGTGTGGTGCAGGCGCAGGTTAGGGCGGTCACGCTCACCGGCGACCCTAAGACCTGGTTTACCGAAACGGTTTCGTCCGTGCGGGCCATCAAGGACTTCGGCGCAGTGGTCATGCGCAAAGACCCACCCTTTGACAGCGAGTTTTTCTATGCCACCCACCTGCTGGAGCAGGCGGAGCGCGAGGGTGCCAAGGTCTTCAACAAGCCGCGTGCGCTGCGCGATCACCCCGAGAAGCTGGCGATTCTGGAATTCCCCCAGTTCATTGGCCCCACATTGGTAACGCGCGAGGCAGATGCGATCAAACGCTTCCACGCCGAGCACAAAGACATCATCCTCAAACCGCTGGACGGCATGGGCGGCATGGGCATCTTCCGCGTCAAGGAAGACGGGCTCAACCTGGGCGGCATCATCGAGACACTGAACAAAGAGGGCGCCGAGACGGTGATGGTGCAGAAATTTCTACCCGCTATCACCGAGGGCGACAAACGTGTGCTGGTCATAGGCGGCAAGCCGGTGCCGTTTTGCCTGGCGCGCATTCCCCAAGGCAACGAAGTGCGGGGCAACTTGGCCGTGGGCGGCAAGGGCGTGGCACTGCCGCTGAGCGATTCGGACCGTGCGATTGCCGAGGCCTTAGGCCCAATACTGGCCGCGCGGGGTTTGCTGTTGGTGGGGCTGGACGTAATTGGCGACAGCCTGACCGAGATCAATGTAACCAGCCCAACCTGCTTCCAGGAAATCACCGACCAGACCGGCTTTGATGTGGCTGCGATGTTTGTGGATGCATTGGAGGCGGCGGTCTAACTCGCCATGGGCCGTTCAGACCGCTACGCAGCGGGCTGTTTTATGAAATTTGGCTGTAGCCCTCGTGGGATATGCGGTTGAAGCTATTAAATGTATAGCAAACCACTCTCCGGCTCTTGGGGATAGCGCGTCAGTCTATCGGGCGCCCGTCTACAAACACCTTGAACTCCCCTGGCTCCATGGCCACCCAGTTCTCGTTGGTGGTCAACGGCTCGGTGACTACGATGACCAGCCGGTCCTCAGGGCTGTTGAGTTCGGCCAGGTCCACATTCACATCTTCGTCCTTGAGCTGCACTTGGGCGAAAGGATGCTGGCGTTGCACATAGTGCAACTTGGTGCTGGCATGCGTCCACAGCGCCTGGCCATTGCTCAGCAAAAAGTTGAAAGTGCCGTGTTTGGCGATGCGGGGAACCAGCTCGCGCAGCGTGTGGGTCAGCTCCTCGACGCTGGGCACGCCAAAGTGTGATTTATTCAGCTCCTGCAGCAGCCAGCAAAAGGCCAGCTCGCTGTCGGTGTCGCCCACAGGTTTGAAGGCGCCGTGCAGCGGTGGGTTGAAGTCTTTCAGGTCGCCGTTGTGGGCGAACACCCAGTAGCGTCCCCAGAGTTCGCGCACAAAGGGGTGGCAGTTTTCCAGTCGGACCTCACCCACCGTCGCCTTGCGCACATGGGCCACCACGTTGTGGCTCTTGATGGGGTAGGTGCGCAGCATCTGCGCAATCGGGGAGGTGGCGGCACTCTCTTTGTCTACAAAATAGCGCGCCGCTTTGCCGGGCTTTTGGCCGTCGCTCTCAAAGAAAGCGATGCCCCAGCCATCGGCATGGTGGTCGGTGCAGCCCCCGCGCTGCGAAAACCCGGTAAAGCTCAAGGTCAGGCTGGCGGGCAGCAGACTGTTCATTCCAAGGAGTTGACACATAAGCTAAACAGTTTACCCGCCTGCCAACAGACCCACCGTAAAGGTTTTGTGAAGTAGCGTGTGCAGGCGCGTTCGTTGCGCAGGTGACAACGTGTTGCGGGCTGGTGGACAATGGCCTTCTGGAGGTGCTGGTATGGCGCAGTTGAACCCCGAGACAGATTTCGAGCTGATGTTTGAATCGGCCCCTATTTCACTGTGGCTGGAAGACTACAGTGCGCTCAAGGTGTTGTTTGACGTCTGGCGCGCCCAGGGCGTGACCGACCTGTCCGCCCACATGGCGCAAACGCCTGACCTGCTGCAGCAGTGCGCGGCCTGCCTCAAGGTGCTCAAGGTCAATCGCCAGACGCTGACCGTGTTTGCGGCGTCCAGTCAGCAAGAGCTGGTGGCGCGCCTGGCGGAGGTGTTTCGCGACGATACGCTGGGCCAGATGTTGACGGAAATGGATTACCTGTGGAACGGCACGCTGGAGTTTTCCAACCAAACCGTGAACTACGCACTGGACGGCCGCCGCATTGATGTGCGCATCCATGTGCGGGTGTTGCAAGGCCATGAGGCCACGTGGGATCGCGTGATGGTCTCGCTGGAAGACACCACCGTGGCCACGCAGGCCCAGCAGAAGCTGGCGTTCAGCGAGCAATACGCCCGCGACCTGTTTGACTATTCACCGGTGTCGCTGTGGGTGGAAGATTTCAGCGGCGTCAAGCGCCTGCTGGACGCGGCGCGGGCGCAGGGCATACGCGACTTTCGTGTTTTCTTGAGCGTACACCCGGAGTTTGTAGGCCAGTGCGCCGAAGAGATCCGTGTCATCAACGTCAACCGCCAGACGCTGACGATGTTCGCGGCCCAAAGCCAGGAAGATTTGTTGCGCAATCTGGGGTCGGTTTTCCGCGACGAGATGCACGACTCGTTTGCCGAGCAGTTGATCGACCTGTGGGATGGCAGATCTGTGCAACAACGCGAGGTGATCAACTACTCGCTGAGCGGCGAGTTGATCAACATCCACATGCAGTTTGCGGTGCTGCCGGCCCACCAGGCTGACTGGAGCCTGGTGCTGGTCTCGCTGATCGACATCACCGCGCGCAAGAAGGCCGAGGCCTACCTGGAGTACCTGGGCAAACACGATGCACTGACCAAGCTGCGCAACCGCGCGTTTTACGTCGACGAACTCAACCGTATCAGCCGAAAAGGCCCCTGGCCGCTGATGGTCATGGCGATGGACCTCAACGGCCTGAAGCGCATCAACGACGAGCATGGCCATGCGGCTGGGGACGCCGTGCTGCGCCGCGCGGGGGAAGTTTTGACCAGTGCGACGGCCGGTTATCCTTACTGCGTGGCCCGCATCGGTGGTGATGAATTCATTGCGCTGCTGCCGGGGTGCGACGAACGTGTGGCCGCAGGGTTGCAGGAGCGCATCCAGTCCATGGTCGAGCTGAACAACCAGTTCTATCCCGGGCAAAGCCTGAGCATGGCCATTGGCAGCGCGTCCTGTGCGTCTGCCGTGCAGGTAGAGGCGGCATTGCATGCTGCAGACCAGGCCATGTTCATCAACAAAACGCGCTTCTATGAAGAAGCCAAGCTGGAGCGACGCCACCACTAGTGGCACGATGTACCGCATGAGTCTGACCGGCCTGATTGGCCATTACGTTCGCCAGAACTGGCGCCCCTACCTGCTGTCGGCCGGCATGCTGGCATCGGTCAGTGCGCTCACGGTGTACATCCCGCGCCAGGTGGGCCATGTGGTCGATGCGCTAGTGGCGGGCACGCTGACGGGCGACGCCCTGGTAGTCCAATTGGCACGCCTGGTGATGGCGGGCGTGGCCATCTATTTCCTGCGTGTGGGCTGGCGCTTGCAACTGTTTGCCGCCAGCTACCGACTGGGCGCGCAGTTGCGCCAGCGCCTGTATGCGCGCCTGTGTGTGCAGGGGCCGCATTTCTTCCAGCTAAAGCGCACCGGGGACCTGATGGCGCTGGCCACCAACGACATTGACTCGGTGGAAATGGCCTCGGGCGAGGCCATGCTGGCCGGCTTTGACGGCACGCTGACCCTGATCATGGTGGTGGCCATGATGACTTTGGGCGTGGATGGCCGTTTGGCAGGCGCCGCGCTGTTGCCGTTCCCGTTGATGGCGATTGCGTTCTGGCGCATCTCCAACCACATCCACCAGGCCTCCAAGGATTCGCTGGATGCGTTTGGCAAGCTCAACGACCATGTGCAAGAGACATTGACCGGCGTGCGCACCTTGCGCGCGCTCGGGTTAGAAGAGCGCAGCGCCTCCCGCTTTGCCGAACTGGCCGAAGCGGCGGCTGCGGCCAGCCTGCGCGCCCAGCGCTGGGAAGCGGCGTTTGAACCGGCCGTGGGCATTACGCTGGTCAGCGCCACCGCGTTGACGCTGGGGCTGGGTGGCTACCTGGTGTGGCACGCTGAGTTGACGATTGGCGCGCTGACGGCGTTCAGCATGTACCTGGGCCAACTGATATGGCCCATGTTTGCGGCGGGCTGGGTGCTGGCGCTGCTGGAGCGCGGGCGTGCTGCGTGGGGCCGCCTGCAGCCCACGCTGGCTGCACCGCTGTCGATAGATGACCATGGCGTGCGCGATCGCGTTTTGCCCGGCCCACTGATGTTTGATGGCGTGAACTTTTCCTACCCCGGCCACCAGGCATTGGCCTTGTCGGGGCTGCGGTTGAGCTTGCCAGCGGGGCAAACCTTGGGCCTGGTGGGCGCCACGGGCTCGGGTAAATCCAGCGTGCTGCGACTGATATTGCGGCAGTATGCGGCGCAGTCCGGCAATATTGTGTGGGGCGGGCGGCTGCTGTCTGACTACAAGTTGGATGCATTGAACCGCGCCATCAGTTGGGTGCCGCAGGAGCCGTTTTTATTCTCGGCTTCGATTGCCGAAAACATCGCACTGGCCAAACCGGATGCCAGCCGTGCCGAGGTCGAGCAGGCTGCGCGTCTGGCCTCGATCCACGACGACATCGCCCGCATGCCGCGGGGCTACGACACGCCGGTGGGCGAGAAGGGTATTGCGTTATCGGGTGGCCAGCGCCAGCGCGTGGCGATCGCCCGTGCGCTGTTGACCGACGCACCGCTGCTGTTGCTGGACGATGCGCTGTCTGCAGTGGACACACAAACCGAGACCGACATCCTGCAGCACCTGCGCAGCGCGCGCGCCGGGCGCACGGCGTTGATCGTCAGCCATCGCCTGAGCGCCGTCATGGATGCGGACCACATCCTGGTGCTCAAACAGGGCAAGGTTGTCGAGCAGGGCGACCACGCCAGCCTGCTCGAACTGAATGGCTGGTATGCCGCCCAGTGGCGCTACCAACAACTGGAGGCCAGCCTCGATGCAGCCTGAGCCCTCGCAGCCTTTGGGCGCTACGCCCTTGACCCCGCCGCGCAATACGCGCCGTGCCGTGGCCCTGCTGCTGCACGCCGCTGCACCCGAGCGGCGCCATGTGTTGATCGGCACGGCGTGGCTGCTGGCTGCGGCGTTGCTGGAAGCACTAGGCCCCTTATTGGGCAAGTATTTCATTGACAAATATTTGTTGCCCCGCCATCTTGTGCTGTGGGACATGGGCCTGCTGCTGGCGGGCATTGTGCTGGTGGGCAGTGTGGCCAGTGTCATTCGCTACTTGCAGTTGACACGTCTGGCCGGTGTGGCGATGCGCTCGGTGCGGCGTCTGCGTGAAGAGGTCTACGGCCATGTGTTGCGCCTGCCCATGGCCTTTTTCGACAAGGCCATCACCGGGCAACTGGTGAGCCGCGTGACGAACGATACCGAGCAGGTCAAGAGTCTGTATGTGCAGGTGCTGTTCGTCATTCTGGACAGTAGCATCGTCGTGCTGGGCGCGTTGGGTGCCATGGCCTGGCTCGATTGGCGGCTCATGCTGATCGTGCTTGCGTTAATACCGGCCGTGGTCGTCATTGTCTGGTTTTACCAACGCTGGAGCGCGCCGGCCGTGGCCCGTGCGCGGCAAAAGCGCAGCGACATCAATGCCCAGATGTCTGAGTCCATTGCCGGCATGGCGGTGCTGCAGGCCAGCAATGCGCAGCAGCGTTTCCGGGACCGGTTCGATAAAACCAATAACCAGCACTTGAGCGCCCGCATGGCCGAGATGCGGGTCAACGCCTGGCTGCTGCGCCCGATGCTGGATTTCATCAACGTGGTGCTGCTGGCCGTGGTGATCTACACCTTTGGCCAGCGCAGCCTGGGCGCGCTCGAGATCGGCATTTTGTACGCCTTTGTCAGCTACATCGGCCGCGTGGTCGACCCGCTGATCCAGATCACGCTGCAGTTTGGCCAGTTGCAGCAAGCCGTGGTGGCTGCAGCGCGCGTGGACGCACTGCTGCAAGAACGTCGCCCAGCCGCCAAAACCGGCCCAGAGCGCATCAGCCACGGGGCCATCCATATCTCGCAACTGCGCTTTGGCTACGATCCCGCAACCGTGGTGTTGCACGATCTGTCATTGGATATTCCGGCTGGCGGTTTCTATGGCTTGGTCGGGCACACCGGCAGTGGTAAATCGACACTGTTGAGCTTGTTGTTGCGCTTCTACCAGCCGCAGTCGGGCCGCATCACGCTCGATGGCATTGCGCTGTCGCGGTTCAGCGATGACCACTTTCGCGCCGATGTCGGACTGGTACCGCAAGATCCGTTTTTGCTGGCCAGCAGCGTGCGCGACAACATTGCGATGGGGCGCAAGCTGAGCCAGGCAGAGCTGGAGACCGCCGCCCGCGCAGCCCATTGCCATGACTTCATACTGCAACTGGAGCATGGTTATGACACGCTGCTGGGCGAGGGCGGGGCGCGCCTGTCGGTAGGGCAAAAGCAGTTGATTGCGATTGCCCGCGCGCTGGCGGGTCAGCCACGCATTCTGTTCCTGGACGAGGCCACGGCGCACATCGATTCCGAGACCGAACAGATCGTGCAGGTGGCGCTGTCGGAATTGCGCGGCCGGGTCACGGTGGTGGCGATTGCGCACCGGCTGTCTACGATACGCGCGGCGGACTGCATCGTTGTGCTCAACCACGGGCGCATCCATGAGCAGGGCACGCATGAAGCGCTGATGGCGGTCGAGCAGGGGATTTACCAGCGCTTGTATTTGCTGCAGCAGTTGGGGGAGTAGGTGTTTGGCACTTGCACACTTCTAACTTCCTAACCTCAGAACTTCCAGCCCCCACTCCCCCCAGCCCCCTCGCCCCGCCGGGCGAGGGGGAGCCAAAGCGGACAGCCGATTTGGTTGCCGCGCGCCGATTACGTAATTACCGCAGTGAGGCTGCGTTGCGTGCTGGTGGCACCACGGTTGCAAGTGTGGCGGTCGTAGTTCACGACTGCGTACGCATATGCCAACGCTGGCCGCTGCGCGTGCCAGTGGCTCCACGCTACAGAGCAGGTAATGTCTACGACCGCTGGAAAGAAACCTGAGAGCGAAGACCCGTGCCGCAGCCTCACTGCAGTAATGCCGTATTCGGCGCGACACCACCAAATCGGCGGTTAAGCTCCCCCTCGCCCGGCGGGGCGAGGGGGTTGGGGGGAGTGGGGACCGGAAGTTCGGAAGCCCGGAAGCCCGGACGCTCAGCAGTTAGTTAGCCAGAAGGTTAGTTTGAGTTCCCCCCGCAGGGGCGAATCCGCTGGCGCTTGCGAGGCTGCGATGGCACACTTGCAAACTGGTCCGGTATTTACTTGCACATCGTGGGGTGGTCATGTCGTTAGCGCAGTTGAAGGAACTCAAGACTGTCATCACAGCCAAGGCGGTGGCTAATCCCACGCACCTGTGTGCCGAACTGGCAGTCCAGTTTGGTGTCAGCCGCTCGACGATGGGCAAATGGCTGCGCGCACTGATTGATGAAGGCTGGCTGGTGCGCCAGGGCAGCCGGTCCCACCCCGTGTACAAGCCCAGTCTGCTGCGCCAGGTAAACCGTGGTTACGAATTGGCCGGGTTGGACGAGCAAACCCCCTGGGAGCGCGACTTTGCGCCGTGTTTCGACCTGGTGCCCAATGTGGTACGGCTCGCCCACCACGCTTTCACCGAGCTGCTGAACAACGCGGTGGACCACAGCGGCGGTACCCGGGTGACGATCTCCATGCGGCAAAACCCCACCCACCTGCACCTGCTCATCAAGGACGATGGCTGCGGCGTGTTTGACCGCATACAGGACGCCTTCCACATCGCCAGCCCGCAACTGGCGCTGTTAGAGCTGAGCAAGGGGAAGCTCACGACGCAGCCCGAATTGCACACCGGGCGTGGCCTGTTTTTCACATCCCGCCTGTTCGACGTGTTTGACCTGTATGCCAACCAGTTGACCTACCAGCACAACCACTGGCAGCGCAAGGAGTGGTTGAAGGCCAACCCATTGGGCAGCAACGGCACGGCGATTTTCATGTCATTGGCGCTGAACTCCACGCGCACGCTGGAAGCTGTTTTCAGCTCGCATGGCCGTGGCGCGCAAGACCTGAGCTTCTCGCGCACCGAGGTTGCCATGCGCCTGGCCCACGCCGCGGGGGAGGCGCTGGAATCACGCGCCCAGGCCAAGCGTATTGCCAACCGATTGGATGCCTTCGACGCCGTGGATCTGGATTTCGAGGGAGTGGATGCGATAGGCCAGGGCTTTGCCGACGAGTTGTTTCGCGTGTTTGCCCGGGCGCACCCCAAGGTGCAACTGCAGCCGCGCAACATGACCGCCAAGGTTGCCGCCATGGTTGCGCAGGCAATGGAAGAGCGCGTAGTCAGCCCGGCCT
The DNA here is from genome assembly GCF_025356155.1 of Rhodoferax sp. Taxonomy (GTDB): domain Bacteria; phylum Pseudomonadota; class Gammaproteobacteria; order Burkholderiales; family Burkholderiaceae_C; genus Allorhodoferax. Next base: position 55,761 of record NZ_JANXUQ010000007.1, read on the forward strand.
AGTAGGGGTGCGCGCGGGGCGGGCGCAATAGCAGTCCGGCCTCCGGTCACTGCTGCCTTCAGGCCTGTCTTTTACTTGCCGGTGGTAGTTGCGGTGGCAGCGGTTTGTGCGTCGTGTTTCTGGCGGTGGATAGCGCGGCTGTCACGATTGGCTTCACGTTGCAGCTTGCGGCGCTCGGCCGGCGTCACTTTGCCATCCGATTTGGCGGTAGCTTCGTCGGCCGCCAGTTTGGCTTCGCGCTTGTCCAGACGATTGGTCTCTTTGGCATTGAGCTGGCCGGAGGTCACGCCCTGGTCAATGCGTTGTTGCTGCTTGGCTTCGCGCTTGTCCAGATTCGGTGTGGACGGCTGCGCCATGGCCAGGCCAGCGAGGGTCATTGCAAATGCGCCTACAAGTGTCTTGATCTTCATGGGGAACTCCGGTTTGTGTATGTTGCATGGAACGACTCCATGGGAATACAACGCCGCACATTGGCAGCCGGGCTGACCGCGCAGAGACCGCCGGCCTGTAAAACTTTGTGAAGTTTTTTGCGCTAATCCCTGGGCTCGGACCACAGCTTGCCGCCGGTGGCCCAGTTCTCGCGCTTGACGTCGATGATCAGGATGTCAACCGAATCGGGCGATCCACCCAACACTTCCACGCTGACGCGGGTGATTTCTTCGACCAGTTTTTTCTTCTGCGCCAGTGTGCGGCCTTCGAGCATTTCAACGTGGTAAGTGGGCATAGGGATTCCTTGGGTCAATGGCTGGATGGGTTAGTCGTATCGGCGTGCGCTGCCGCTGCACAGCGTGCGCAGATACAGGCCAGGCGGCGTGCCTGTGCCGGTACACGGGCCAGCAGTTCGGGCGTGAAATCCGCCGTCGTGCACCAGCACGGCTCTTGCGAAATGCCGGTTGCCCGCTCCGTCTCGTTGGCGCACTGGTTGCTCTGGCCACACAGGGGGCACAGGCTGGTGTCGATGGCGCGCGCCGCGGGGGTTGAGGTTTCGGGCATGGTGTTTTGGTGCGTGAGCCCCACAGTCTAAACTGCGGGGGTTTTGATTTGCCAAATGCTGCCCGTGCGCTCTGCCCCGTTGTTCTCCGCCCTGCCATCCAATGTCCGTCTGCTGTTGGTACTGGTCTGCGCGCTGCATTTTGGCCTAGGTGCGCTGCTGGGCCTGTCGGTGGACGAGGCGCACTATGCCCTGTACGCGGCCCATCTGGACTGGAGCTATTTTGACCACCCGCCGATGGTGGGCTGGGCGCAATGGCCCCTGGTGGCGCTGAATGCGCCCACCTGGCTTCTGCGGCTGGTGCCGGAGGTGCTGTGGCTGGTAACTGCACTGGGTGTGTACGTCCTGGCGGAGCGCTTGCAGGCCACGCCATCATTGGGCCGTGACGCCGTGCCCACCGGTCAGGCCGGCTTTTGGGCCGTGCTGGCATTGGCTCTGGCGCCCTTGTTGCACGTATTGGGCATAGGCCTGTTGCCCGATACGCTGCTGGTCTTCTTCGCGGTGATCACCATGTGGCTGACGCTGGATTTGATGGACGCCGACACGGTTCGCCGCCCCTCGCCCTGGCTGGCGCTGGGTGTGGTGTTGGGCCTAGCGGGCCTGAGCAAATACACGGCAATCTTTGCAGCCATCGCCGTGGGCCTGTGCCTACTGGTGGCACATGGCCCATCCATACTGCGCAATGTCTGGTTGTGGACGGCGCTGGTGGTCGCCGTGCTGCTGGTTATGCCAGTGGCGTATTGGAATTGCCAGAACCACTGGATCTCGTTCACCTACCAGGCCCAGCACGGGGCCGGGGGTGGCTGGCAACTGGTACACGTGTTGCGTTTTCTGGTCGTACAGCTGCTGGTCTATGGGCCGCTACTGCTGTGGGGCTGGGCAGGCTTGCGCCACGGCACAACAGGTCGGGCCACCCGTAGCCTGGGCCTGTTCTTTGTGCTGCCCTTTGCCGTGTTGGCGGTGTTGTCGGGTGGTGGCACCAGCCTGCCGCATTGGACGGCGCCCGCCTGTGTGGCATTGGCACCGTTTGCTGGTATGGGGTTGGCCCGCGCCTGGCAGCGAGGGCGCCGGTGGGTGATACGAGCGCTGGTGGCGCTGCAAACGCTGCTGTGCGCGGCGGCCTTTGGGCTGATGCTCACCGCCGGTCTTCCACTGTTCACCAACGCCAGTGGCCAAGGCAATAGCGCCCACCCGTCCAACCCCTTTGCCGACCTACACGGCTGGGACGTTGCAGGCGCGCGGGCGCTGGCACTGGCGCAGCAGCAAGGCCTGCACAGCGTGGCCGTACAGAACTGGACGCTGGCTAGCCGCATCGGTTGGTACGCCCGGCCGCTGCCGGTTCATGTGTTGGAAGACCGCTTCGACCAGTTCGACCTGTGGGCGGGTGACCTGGCCGTAGGCGGCGATACCTTGCTCGTGGACTGGTCCCAACTGGGCTACGAGCCGCCCATCGGCGTGCACGGCTTTGTCGATTGCGCGCTGCTAGAAACACAAGACGTCTATCGCGTGGGCCGCGTTATCGCCAGCTTTCGCTTTTACGCTTGCCATAATTGGTCAGGCCAGCCGCAACCCCGGCTTGTAGGCTTTCTCCCTTGATGTTCGTCTCCACCATCCCGTTACGCCTGTGGTTGCTGCCAGCCGTGCTGTTCGTGCTGGGCACACCGCTGTGGCTGCACACATTTGAGCCCGCTACCTTCGTCTACCTCAACACGCTGTGCGCGCCGGTGGCTGCACCGTTGTGGACGGGCTTGTCGATGATGGGCAATGCCTGGGGCGTGCTGGCCATCACATCGCCGCTGCTGGTGCTGGCACCGCGGCTGATGTGGGCGTGGCTGTGCGCCGCGCCCTTTGCAATAGTGTTTGCCCGTGTGGGCAAGGGCCTAATCGAAAGCCCCCGCCCAGCCGCTGTGGTGGACAATGACCAGATGCGCGTGGTGGGTGAACTGCTGCACAACGTGTCGATGCCTTCCGGCCATACGCTGACGGCGTTTACCGTGGCGACCGCCCTCTATTTCGCACTGCCCCCAGCGGGCCGTGCCAGGCACCTGTGGCTGTATGTGCTGGCCGCCGGCACTGGCCTGTCGCGCATCGCAGTGGGCGCGCATTGGCCGGGCGATGTGGCGGTGGGTGCGAGCCTGGGCCTGCTGGCCGGCATGCTGGGCACGCGCCTGCTGGCCCGCATGGGCATCCAGCATTTGCAGCCCACGGCGTGGAGCCTGCGCCTGGTCGCCCTGCTGCTGGTCGCTACGGTTTACACGCTCTTGACCGATGCGCAGGATTTTGACGAAAATCAACCGCTACAGTATGTGCTGGCCCTGGTAACGGTGGGTTCGCTGGTCGCCTTTGGCAGGCAAAATTGGGCCTCCAGGGTGCGGGCGACATCGCAAGGCCCCAACCATTCATCGGAAAAGGGAAAACAATGAACCAAAACGCAGTTACGCTGGTGCAAGCCTCCTGGAGCAGGGTCCAGGAGCAGGGCGACGAAGCCATGGCTCTTTTTCAGCGCAATTTGCTGGAGAAACGGCCTTGGCTGACCGCTCTGTACACCGGCTATGTGGATGGGCGCGACAACATGGTCCTGCAAACCTTTGGCCGCGCCGTGATGGGTATGCATAAGCTGGACACGCACGCCGCACTGCTGATGCAGATTGGCCGTGTCAACGCCATCTGCGGCATGCAGCCGCACCACTACCCTTACTTTGAAGTCGCGCTGATCCAGACGCTGGAGCAATTGTTGGGGGAAGACTTCTTCGCGCAGCCACTGCGTGAAGCCTGGACGGCGGTGTTTGGTACCATGACCCGGCTGGTGCTGGCTGGTGCCAATGGTCAACCTGCCGCTGCGGTGGCGATTCGCCAAAAGGCCGCCGACCGCCGCCGCCAGCGCCGGCGGGTCGTGCATGAGCTCGGCGGCAACCGGGGCTACCACCGCCGCTCGGGTGGCGAGAGCAACCGGCGCCTGGCCCGCGCCAGCAGCACCGGAACCAGCACACAGCGCGTCGCACAGTCAAGCGTTTAAGCGCCTGGCTGCATCCCAAAAGCCTCCAAGATACCCATTCAGGGTATCTTGGAGGCTTTTGTACATGTGTTCAGAGTAAAAAATGCCGCTAGCCCTCGTCGAATATGCGTGAGTAGCTATTAAAACAGTAGCAATCGCATTCTGCTGCCTATGCGCATCCGTACGCGTTCCCCATGGCGTGTCTTCCCGCTGTCACATTGTCCGGCTAAGGTCACACCGATCTAAAACTACACAGGGAAGCATCTGCATGGCGACACCAAAAATTCCACAACGGTGGCTTGGCCTTCTGGGCGCGGGCGGCTTGGCGCTGACCTTGAGCGCTTGCGGCGGCAACGCCGGCCCCATTCCGTTTTCCACGCTGGACGGCAATGCGCCACTGGTCTTGGGCCACCGCGGCCTGCCCGGCTTGTACCCCGAGGAGACACAACCTGCCTACGAGGCGGCCGCGGATGTGGGCGCAGACTCACTGGAAGAAGACCTTCACCTGACCAAGGACTGCGTGCTGGTCGCCCGCCACAACCCCTGGCTTAGCGACAACACCAATATCGCCACTGTCGCGCTGACCAACCCCGCCGTGGCTGCGCGCAAGCGCACGGTGCCGGGCGTGCTGGTTAATGTCAAATACTCGCTGGCAACCTATGGCGGCCCGGCGCAATATTTGAGCGACCTGACCAACCCGGCCGATCCCACATCGGTATTGAAATCGCTGGTGGTGGACGGTGAAGACCACACCGGTGACTGGTCCATCACCGACTTCACCGTGGCCGAGTTGAAACAATGGTTTGGTGGCACCACCTATGACGCCGCCAGTGAGCGCCCTTCTGCATTGAACGGCAAGTACCCGGTGCTGACGATGCAGGAAATCATCAACATCGCCAAAGTCAAGAGCACGTCTTTGGGCCGCACCATCAGCGTCTACCCCGAAACCAAAAACCCGCTGTGGAACAACGCCCAGGCCAAGGCCAACGGTTGCGGCACTGGCAACCACCCGTTTGAAGACGCCGTGGTCAAGCTCATCAAAGACAATAACCTCAACACCAAGACATCGCCGATCTTCGTGCAGAGTTTTGATCCGGACAGCCTGAAGTACATGCGCTCCATCGGCCTCAACACCCGCGTGGTGCAGTTGGTCGACGGCAACGATGTGAACTACGCCACCGGTGGCATGACTTACCAAAGCAACGACGTCTACAACTTCGTCGACGGCCGCCCCTATAGCTGGACGGTAGCGGGTGATGGCCGCTTCTTCGATGCTATGTTGACGCCGGCCGGCCTGGCCGAAATCAAGACCTATGCCGACGGTATCGGCCCATGGAAGCCACAGGTGATGTCGCTCAAGATGTCGCCATTGAAGGCTCCTAACGCCAACGGCACAGCCTATGTTCCGTCATTGGCCGATGTGAACAGTGTCACACCAACCAGCCTGATCAGCGATGCGCACAAGGCTGGCCTGTTTGTACACACCTACACCTTCCGCAATGAGAAGAAATATCTGGCCGGCTTGTTTGGTGGCGATCCGATGGCCGAGTTCTTGGTCTACTTCCGTGCGGGTATTGACGGCGTGTTTACTGACTTTGCCAACACCGGTGTTGCGGCGCGGGCTGCGTACTTGAAAGAGACCGGGCGTTAATCGTTGATTTGCCTGGGCGATCGGATGGGTGTCTTCTCGCCGGAGGAGTCTGGGCGGCAAAGCGTTCTGCTCCCCGGCTTCGACGCTGAGCCCCGCCCGCTGTGCGGGCTCCTCCTTTTACCTGCGCAGAACGCTGTGCCGCCCAGCCTCCTAGGGTTTTGGCGTGCGCTGCACCAGCCGCAAGGCAAGTGCACTGAGGGCGTCGTAGGC
>NZ_JANXUQ010000038.1 GCF_025356155.1 Rhodoferax sp.
GTAACCTCATGTTATGCCCCGGCGTGCCCGCATCCAACGCAATGGTGTCCCGCTCCACATCGTGCAGCGCGGGCACAACCGCGAGCCATGCTTCTTTAGTAGGAGGACTACACCAGCTACCTTCACCGGCGGGCATCCAAGCAGGCAAACAAAGCCAGCGCTATACTTACAGCGTGAGCGAGAGACTTCTACAAGCCAGCAACACCAGCGGCGGTAGCCTCATCCGCTCAACCACCGCCACCAGCTACGACCTCGATGGCCGACTCGCTAGCGTCACCGACGGCAACGGCAATCTAACCCAGTACAACTACGGCGGTAGCAATGACGGCCTCGATGGCCTGCTCAAGTCCATCACCTATCCGACCTACACGGAAGAATATAAATACGATAACCGTAACCGCATTACCCAAACTATCCAGATACTCGATGCCACGATCCCACCGGCGGCTGCCACCACCCGCTACACCACCAGCAAAGAATACGATGCGCGCGGCAATATGATTGCCCAGATTGACCCGCTCAACCGCAAGACCCAGATGCGCTACGACGCCCTCAATCGGCTCACCCAGACCATAGACCCCATGACCCCTGTCGCGGGCATCACCCGCCATACCTATGACACCCGCGACAACCTGCGTCTGGTCACTGACGCGCTCGGCAGCCAAACGCAATACGAATACGACCGCGCCAACCGCATGCTCAAAGAAATTCGTCCCCTCAGCGAAGCCACCCTCTACGCCTATGACGCCGCCGGCAACCTGACCACCCGCACCAACGCCAAAGGCGATGTCCGCCAATACGCCTATGACGCCGCCAATCGACGTACCCAGGAACAACATCAAACCAGCACTGGCATCATCGCCCGCACCATCAACTACAGCTATGACGAACGGGGACTCCTCGCAAGCTACACCGACACCGGCGACACCAACCTTGCCAATGCAGGTGTTGTTGCCACCGCCAACAGCGCAAGCTACAGCTATGACCGCAAAGCCCAAAAAACCAGTGAAGCGGTCACTGTGCAGATCAGTGGCAGCGCATCAGCGCCCATCAACACCACCAAAACGAGCACCACCACCTACCACCCGAATGGCCTCAAAGCATCGATCACCTATCCCAACTTAAGCAACGCCAACGCCAGTAGTGCGGGCACCGTCACCTACCGCTACGACACCAACAATCAACTCAAACAAATCACCTTACCGAGCAGCACGTCAGCGTCGCCTAAAACCATCGACATCCCCACCTACCGCTGGACCTCTCCTTCACAAAAATTCATCCCCGGCGCAGTCATCAACATGAACTATGATGCCCTGCTAAGACCGACCCGCATCACCTCACAAGCCCTCGGTGTGAATGGCGCACCCCAAGCCCCCACGGGCGCCATCATCCAGGACACCGCGCTCACCTATAACGACGTCTCCAACATCATCAAGCGCCAGACCGAATACGGACTCTACAACTACGGCTACGACGACCTGGATCGCCTCACCCAAGTCGTGCCCCCATCCGTCATTCCCCACATCATCACGCCGCTCCCCATCGAAGGCTACACCTACGACGCCGTCCACAACCGCAAGACCAGTCTGCATCAGAGCGCAAGCTTAACCAACGCCTGGCAATACAATGCTCACCATCAACTCACCCAATACGGCGAGCCTAGCGCCACCCCATCATCATCACTGGCCAGCATCGTTCACCCCAAAGTCACCCAAACCTATGACGTCAACGGCCACCTCCTCACCAAGACCGTCACCCCCGAAGACACAACACCGGCGGGCATCCAAGCAGGCAAACAAAGCCATCGCTATACTTACAGCGTGAGCGAGAGACTACTACAAGCCAACGACAACAGCGGCAACGAAATTGCCCGCTATGCCTATGATCCGTTCGGACGCCGCATCATAAAAACGGTTAGCCAGAACCTAAGCGGGCAGGGCGCCCAGATCGGCGCCACCGCCTATTTCTACAGCGATGAAGGCTTAATCGGCGAGGTCGATGGCAACAACAGCGCAGGCAACATCACCACCACCTACGGCTGGATGCCAAACGGAACTTGGGGGACAGCCCCCATATACAAGCGTGATCATGCCGGCCAAAGCGGCACGCCGCTCAGCGGACAGAACGCTGTTGAGCATTACTACCATCACGACCATCTGGGCACCCCGCAGCGTCTGACCAATCAAGCTGGTGAAATCACCTGGCGGGCGGTGAGCGAGGCGTTTGGGAAGACCTTCGTTGATACGACGCTAGCGCCAACGACAACGGCGGCAACGATCAACAATCTCAGGTTTCCGGGGCAGGTTGAGGACCCAGAGACGGGGACGCATTACAACATGATGCGGGACTACGATCCAAGCATCGGGCGCTACGTGCAGAGCGATCCGATTGGCCTGAAGGGGGGACTCAATACATATGCATATGTTGAAAACTATCCACTTTTCGCAATCGACCCTCAGGGGCTAAAAGCGATGCCGTCATGTGCAGGGTCATGGAGTAGGGTGGCTTTTGAAATACGCAGGATTATGGTGGGATTTACCGTAATGCCTGGTCCAACGTGTGAGTGTTTCTGGGCATGCATTCCCTGTGAAGGAACCGCAGCATATGGCAATTACAAAGATCTGCCGTCGAGTTTCGGGGCTACGTTCGTTGACTACACAATTAGCGTCAAAGTCGGCTCCGGAGGAACTCCAAAAGCAGGCACCCCCATGAAGCAAGATGGCAACCCGAAGCGTGGACGAGGCGGGGGCGATAGTATTGGTGGCAACCAATGTTTATGCGGTCCACCCGGCCCCGAAACCGGATGCCCATACTGCAAAGAAAACTACGTTGGACCGGTAAAACGCAAATATGGCAGTGAGCAATGAAAATACTTCCAAGCGCAATGCTTTTGTGTTGCCTTACCCAACAGCTTGGCTGGTCCGCTGAAGTGAGCCCGTTAACGACCCTTGTTCCAGACGACGCGAAAGAAATTCAGCAGCACATGGATGGTGCGCGCGAGCAAATCTCTTTTGTCTTAACTAAGAAATATCCGCAGGAAGCAATTTCACAAAAGTCTTTAAGCACACTAATCTCGAAAGGTTGGATTAGGTGCACGCCGAATCTAGAAAACCGCTGGGTGTCCTTTAAGGACGTAAGTCGTCCGCAGGACACGCGAGTTTTTCAGCGGCTATACTTTCTAAAGCGCGATGAGGAATTCATAACAATTAGCATGCAATACGTTGACAGTCAGGCAAGCGTCACAGACGGGCAACGCCCCTTAACAGACTTACAAATCGTGCGCATAGTAAAAGTGGCGATTCCATCTGCAGTGCAGGAAAGTATCGTCGAGTCAAATGGGGCTAAGTGTGCGCCATTGAATTGAAAGACTGCCTATTGGCTCGAACATTAATCCCAGCACAGGGTCATAATCCCAGCACAGGGTCAGGTCTTTCAATATCACATTCCCCTTGTGTTCCGCTGGCAGCAGTCATTATTAAAAGACAGAAGCACACCCCCAACGCCCGCTTTGAACACGTACGGCAGCACGTACGGCACGTACGGGGTCAGGTCTTTCATTATCACATCACACAAGCGATGATCGTTAAATCATGGCCCGACCACTCAGACTGGAATTTTCAGGCGCACTCTATCACGTCACCTCGCGCGGCGATGGACGCGAGGACATTTATCTTTCCGACGACGATCGCCAGGCCTGGCTGGAAGCGCTCGGGCAAGTGTGCACGCGGTTTAATTGGGTGTGCCATGCCTACTGCCAGATGACGAACCATTACCATATCGTGATCGAGACGCCGGATGCCAATTTATCGAAAGGCATGCGTCAGTGAATGGCGTCTACACCCAGCTATTCAATCGCAAACACGGTCGCGTGGGCCATGATTTGATAATTATCGCATGTGTGATGTGATAATGAAAGACCTGACCCCTGCTCGCTGATGTGACCCCTGCTCGCTGATGATGATCGCATAGCCTGGCTGGAAGTGCTCGGCCAAGTGTGCGCGCGGTTTAATTGGGTGTGCCATGCCTACTGCCAGATGACGAACCATTACCATATCGTGATCGAGACGCCGGATGCCAATTTATCGAAAGGCATGCGGCAGTTGAATGGCGTCTACACCCAGCTATTCAATCGCAAACACGGTCGCGTGGGCCATGTTTTTCAGGGTCGTTTCAAAGCGATATTGGTGGAGAAGGATAGCTATCTGCTTGAGCTTGCACGATATGTTGTTCTTAACCCGCTGCGCGCCAAAATGGTACGCCGGCTGGAGCAATGGCCGTGGAGCAGCTACCGCGCAACCTGCGGCCAGGTGCAAAAGCCGGACTGGCTGCAAACCGATTTCCTGCTATCGCAGTTCGCCGCTAAGCGCGCGCGGGCGATTGCCAAGTACGTTGTCTTTGTGCATGAAGGCAAAGGGCTGGACAGCGTGTGGGGTAGGCTCAAGGGGCAGATATATCTCGGTTCAGACTCGTTTATCAAAAAGATGCAAACCGAAATTGAAAAAAAGCCGAACGTGCTCGAAATACTAAGAGCGCAACGGCGCGCGCTTGCGTGCGAGCTGGCTGACCATGCAAGCGCGTATGAACGTGATGATGCGATTGCGCTCGCCTATCTGTCGGGACATCATACGATGGCTGCAATTGCAAGCCATTTTGATGTGCATTACACGACGGTTAGCAGGCTGGTGAAGAAGCATGAGGCGGCGTAGTGCAGAATGCGTGCAGAATGTGATAATGAAAGACCTGACCCTTGGTTCGCGTTTGGAGGCTGACGCGGAACAGGTAGTGGTTGCAGGAAAAGCGGCGCTGAAGTTATGAAACTAATAACCCTGACCGCTTAATTTACAACGGAATTTTCTCGAT